>NZ_JANMSQ010000155.1:0-2489 GCF_031389465.1 Pseudolysinimonas sp. | reverse complement strand
TTCGAGGACCTGTTCCAGCTCGAGACGTCGGAGCGCGACCGTCTTGTGGCTTCCCTCGCGGAGATGCTCGCCGACGGGGCGGCACTCGCCCTCTCGCTGCGCTCGGACTACCTCGACCGGGCGACGGGCCTCGACGCCATCGGCGCCGCCATCGGCGCGGGAGTGTTTGCTCTCGGCCCGCTGGCGGCTGCGGGGATCCGCGAGGCGATCGAGCGTCCGGCGCGGCTAGCGGGGCTGCGCCTCGAACCCGGGTTGGTGGAGGTCGTGCTGCGGGAGGCGGGTGAGAGGCTCGCCGCCCTGCCGCACCTCTCTCACGCGCTCGTCGAGACGTGGGCGCGACGCGAGGGGACGACGCTCACCGTCGACGGATACACGGATGCCGGGGGCATCGCCGGGGCGATCGCGATCTCGGCGGAGGAGAGGTTTCGCCACCTCGATGCCGCCGAGCAAGAGTCTTGCCATTCGTTGATGCTGCGGCTGATTGAGCGCGACGAGGCCGGCGGCATCGTGCGGCGCCACGTGCTGCTCGCGCCGATTCTCGGCGACGTGCGTCGGCGCCGCGTGATCGAGCAGCTCGTCGGTGCACGACTGCTCGCGATCGACGGCGAGTGGCTGATGGTCGCGCACGAGGCGGTCGCGCGCGCCTGGCCGCGTCTCGAGGGCTGGCTGCAAGACGACGCCGAGTCCGCCGCGTTGCTGCGTCGCCTCGAGTCGAGTGCCGCGGCATGGGCAACGTTGGATCGCGGGAGCGAGGATCTGCCTCGCGGAACACGGCTCGCTGAGTTCCTGGAGTGGCGCGACGCGACCGACCCCGACCTGACCGACATCGAGCGCGAGTACCTACAGGCGGCGGACGCTGCACGACGAGACGAGCTTGCCGAGGTGACCGCGCGCGTCACCCGTCAGCGCCGGCAGAACCGCTGGCTGCGCATCGCGTTCGGCGTCGCCAGTGGCCTGCTCGTGATCGCGCTGGTCGCGAGTTCGATCGCCTTCTTCAGCCAGCGCGAGGCCGTTCTCGCGAGCGAAGACGCCCGCATCGAGGCTCTCGCGGCGACGGCTTACGCCTTGGCAGACTCCGATCTCGATGCGGCGCTGCTGATCTCCGCCGAGCTGCACCGTCGCTACCCCGATGACGTGCGCGTGCGATCCGCGCTGCTCGGGTTGCTCGAGGCGCCGGGGCTCCCCGAGTCGAAGATCATGTACCCGGCCGACCAGCGCATCTTCTCGGGTGTCGTTCCGGGGACGACCACCATGCTGGTGGCGTCGGATGTCGTGGCGGCATCCGACGACGGGCTCGGCACCCACCTGACCCTGTGGGAGATGACCGACTCGACGAAGATCGAAGAACTGCCCGTCGCGCTACCGGACTTCGTGGCACCGTACCCGGGCGGAATCCATGTTCAGGAGTCGGGCACGCTCGCCGTCGTCGCGTATCCGGTCGTGATCGCGACCGACCTGGCGCAGTTCACGAGCGTGCTCGCCACCGTGAACCTGACCACGGGCGAACTCGTCGCCGGGCCGGTCGAAGTGCCGTACGGCCTCGGTCCCGACGGGGTCTTCATCGACGACGGCGCGACGCTGGTGCTGCGGCCGTGGAAGTCGGCGGCACCGATATGGATCGACGTCGACACTCTCGAGTATCACCGCGAGGGGGTGAGCCGGGTCGCGGGCCAGACGTACCCGTGGTCGGCGACGACCCTGTTGAGCGACGGCACGATCGCCGTGGGTGAGCCCGGCTGGTTGCATGTCTACGACCCGGCGACGCGCACACTGCTCCGGTCTGTCCCGGTCTCCGGCGACCTCGACACTCGTCAGCTGCAGCCGGTGGACGACGGCATGCTGCTCGCATCCGGCACGGATGGGGTGGCATTGATCGACACGGCCGACGGCTCGGTACGGTGGCAGTTCGATCACCGGGCGGGGTGCTGGCAGTTCGAGGTGCTGCTGGAGCGAGGCACCTTCGTCTGCGTCGGCGGGGATCACGTCGAGCGGCTGCTCTCCGACGGCGCGCTCACCGGACGAAGCTTTCCGGCGCAGGCGGAATGGATCTACCAGTCCGACCGACTGGCCGACGGATCGATGGTGGTCACCAACCTGCGCGACACCCCCTTCCTGCAGCGTTTCGCGATCGACGGCACCGGACCGATCTCACACCTCGTCGCCGGCGGGCAAATGGCGGCAGATGGTTTCGCCGACGATCGCACGATTGTCACCACCCCGCGCACGGTCGACCCATGGAACGACCACGACGGGCCTCGGACGCTGTGGGACATCGTCGACGACCACGCGGTTGGCCTTCCGTCCGACGGTATGGACGTGCTCGGTCACGGGGTCGTCGCACGATGGGATGATGCCGCACAGAAGCAGACCCTCGAGACCGCCGACGGCTCGCGAATCTGGACTCTCTCGGGCGGGCCGCTGACCGCGAATCCGAACGTTCGCACCATGCTGGGCAGCCGGCATGGTCTGGCGTTCGCGATCGCCGATGG
>NZ_JANMSQ010000089.1:0-2917 GCF_031389465.1 Pseudolysinimonas sp. | reverse complement strand
CGACGCCGGACGCTGAGACCGCCGGGTGCCGCGGGCCGCGCGGTCGGTGAGGTGGGCCGCGGGTACTGCGTCGCGCCGCGCGCGTTGTGCGGTGGACACAAGGGCGAACCCGTCACCGCGACGAGCAACCCCTGTCCTCGTGGGAATCCTCCAAACAGCCCGTCGAACCCTTGGCGGGGATGCCCAATCTTCGGGCGTCGACGCGCGCCAAGGTGAACCCGCCGGACCGTGCGCGTTACGGTAAGCCGTGCCCCCCATCTCGAAGGTCCTCGTCGCGAACCGTGGCGAGATCGCCGTCCGCATCGTTCGGGCCTGCCGCGACGCCGGAATTGCGTCCGTCGCCGCGTACGCGGATCCCGACCGGGAGGCGCTGCACGTCCGCCTCGCCGACGAGGCGTTCGCGCTCAACGGGATGCGCGCCGCCGAGACGTATCTGGACGCCGCCAAGCTGATCGACGTCGCCCGCCGCGCCGGCGCCGACGCCGTGCACCCCGGCTACGGCTTCCTCGCCGAGAACGCCTCGTTCGCCACCGCGGTGATCGCCGCCGGGCTCACCTGGATCGGCCCGCCGCCGTCGGCCATCGAGTCGCTCGGCGACAAGGTGAGCGCGCGGCACATCGCCCAGCGCGCCGGGGCGCCGCTGGTCGCGGGCACGCCCGAACCCGTCCAGGGTCCGGCGGAGATCCACGCGTTCGCCGCCGAGCATGGCCTGCCGATCGCCATCAAGGCCGCGTTCGGTGGCGGGGGACGTGGCCTCAAGGTCGCCCGCGCCGCGGACGAGATCGACGAGCTGTTCGAGTCGGCCGTGCGCGAGGCGACCGCCGCCTTCGGGCGCGGCGAGTGCTTCGTCGAGCGGTACCTCGAGAACACGCGGCACGTCGAGACGCAGTGCCTGGCCGATGCGTACGGGACGGTCGTGGTGGTCTCCACCCGGGACTGCTCGCTCCAGCGCCGGCACCAGAAGCTCGTCGAGGAGGCCCCCGCACCGTTCCTCTCCGACGCCCAGAACACCCAGCTCAGGGAGGCCTCGATCGCGATCCTGCGCGAGGCCGGATACGTCGGCGCCGGAACGTGCGAGTTCCTGGTGGGCGGCGACGGCACGGTGTCGTTCCTCGAGGTCAACACCCGCCTCCAGGTCGAGCACCCCGTCTCGGAGGAGGTCACTGGCATCGACCTCGTGCGCGAGCAGTTCCGCATCGCCGAGGGCGGACTCCTCGACCCCGAAGACCCGGTGACCCACGGCCACTCGATCGAGTTCCGCATCAACGGCGAAGACCCGGGCCGCAACTTCATGCCGACGCCGGGGCCCGTGCACGTGCTGCGCTTCCCCGGCGGGCCCGGCGTCCGCGTCGACTCGGGCGTCACGACGGGTGACGTCATCTCGGGCTCGTTCGACTCGCTGCTCGCGAAACTCATCGTCACCGGCCACACCCGTGCCGACGCCCTGGAGCGCGCCCGCCGCGCCCTCGACGAGTTCGAGGTGGCCGGGCTGCCGACCGTGCTGCCGTTCCACCGCAAGATCGTGCGCGACCCGGCGTTCATCGCCGCCGACGGCAACTTCGGCGTCTACACCCGGTGGATCGAGACCGAATTCGACAACGACATCGAGCCGTGGGGCGGGATGCTGACCGAATCCGGAGCCCCGGAGAAGCGCCACGACGTCGTCGTCGAGGTCGAAGGCAAGCGCATCTCAGTCTCGCTGCCGACCAGGCTGCTGCCGTCCTCCGGTTCGGTGTCGGCCGCCCCGGCGCCGCGCCGTCGCGCCGGCGGCGGGGGAGTCGCATCGGCGACCGGTACGTCGATCGCCTCGCCCATGCAGGCGACGATCGTCAAGGTCGCCGTCGCCGATGGCGACAAGGTCGTGAAGGGCGACCTCGTGCTCGTGCTCGAGGCGATGAAGATGGAGCAGCCGATCGCTGCCCATCGCGACGGAACGATCACCGCACTCGACGCCAAAGTCGGCGCGACCGTCTCGGCCGGCCACCGTCTCCTCGCGATCGAAGACTGAAGGCTGAAGGCTGAAGGCTGAAGGCTGAAGGCGCGAGCGCTACCCGTTTCGGCGAGCGCGCCCCCGGTATTGGCCGCGCTCACCAATTGCGGTAGCGCTCGGGGCGGACGCCTGCCGCCACGAGGTGGGCTCGCAGCCTGCCGGGGGAGAGGGCGACATCCCACCCCCACCGGCTGACGCGGGGGCCGAGGGCACGAATGCGGTCCTCACGGAACTTCTCGTCGAGCACCGCCTGTTGAGGCGTGCGACCGGCGAGGTACCGGGGATCCTCATACTTGATCCGCCCGTCGAACTCGCCGACGAGGTCGAACTGCGGCCACCAGAAGTCCGCAACGATCACCCCGAGCCGGTCGGAGAACTTGAACTGGAGCACTGGCGCGGGGATACCCGCCAGCAGCATCGACGCGCGGGATAGCGACTCTCCCGGCGAGCCTGACCCGGCGTCGGCGAACTCGACCACCTGGCGTGCGCGAGCGGCACCGCGTCGACCCGGTGGGCCGATCTCGTCGAGCAACAGGCCGCGGTCAAGGGCACGGTGCGTCCCGCCAGGGTCACCGCGCAATGCGGCATCCGCGGCGACGACGCCGACCGAGAAGGGCGCGACACGCGCGAGATCGATGACCGTGCGAGCCAGGGTCGTCACCTCGAGTCCCTCGAGCCGGTCGGTCGCAGCAGGGATGCCGGTGCAGTGCCGGACGAGGCGTTCGTCGCTGCGACCGCCCGAGGATCGCACGGCGAGAGCGTGCGCGTCGGGCGGAAACTCGCCGAGAACCGTCAGGTTCCATGCAGCGGCGGCCGTCCAGTGGGATTTGTTTCGCTCCACCGTACCTGTCGGGATGACCTTAAAAGAGCTTCGCGATTTCCTGTGGGCGCTGCTACTACTGCACCCACGACCTCTGGTCGCTGTGC
>NZ_JANMSQ010000060.1:0-6268 GCF_031389465.1 Pseudolysinimonas sp. | reverse complement strand
GCGAGGCGGGCGTCGGGTTCCTCTCCGTCACGGGCTCCGACTTCATGGAGATGTTCGTGGGCGTCGGCGCCAGCCGCGTGCGCGACCTGTTCGAGCAGGCGAAGCAGAACTCGCCGGCGATCATCTTCGTCGACGAGATCGACGCTGTCGGTCGGCACCGCGGTTCCGGAATGGGCGGCGGCCACGACGAGCGCGAGCAGACCCTCAACCAGTTGCTGGTCGAGATGGACGGCTTCGACGTCAAGACGAACGTCATCCTCATCGCGGCGACGAACCGCCCCGACATCCTCGACCCCGCGCTGCTGCGCCCGGGCCGCTTCGACCGGCAGATCGGTGTCGACGCGCCCGACCAGAAGGGCCGCGAGCAGATTCTCACGGTGCACGCCAAGGGCAAGCCGATGGCGAAGGGGGTCGACCTCGGGGTGCTCGCCCGCAAGACGCCGGGCTTCACCGGCGCCGACCTGGCGAACGTGCTCAACGAGGCCGCTCTGCTCACGGCGCGCAGTAACGCGCAGCTGATCGACAACCGGGCACTGGATGAGGCCGTCGACCGCGTCATGGCCGGACCGCAGCGCCGCTCGCGCCTGATGAACGACAAAGAGAAGCTCATCACCGCGTACCACGAGGGTGGGCACGCGCTCGCGGCTGCTGCGATGCGCAACACCGACCCGGTGACGAAGGTCACCATCCTGCCGCGCGGACGCGCGCTCGGCTACACGATGGTGTTGCCGCTGGAAGACAAGTATTCGGTCACCCGCAATGAGCTGCTCGACCAGCTCGCCTACGCGATGGGCGGCCGCGTCGCGGAAGAGATCGTCTTCCACGACCCGACCACGGGTGCGTCGAACGACATCGAGAAGGCGACGGCGATCGCGCGCAAGATGGTCACCGAGTACGGCATGAGCGCCGACATCGGCGCCGTCAGGCTGGGCCTGTCGCAGGGCGAGATGTTCCTCGGTCGCGACATGGGTCACCAGCGCGACTACTCCGAAGAGATCGCCGAGAAGGTCGACCTCGAGGTGCGCAAGATCATCGAGCAGGCTCACGACGAGGCGTGGAAGGTCATCAACGACAACCGCGACATTCTCGACAAACTCGCCAGCGAGCTGCTCGAGAAGGAGACGCTCGACCACATCCAGCTCGCGGAGCTGTTCGCGAAGGTCAAGCGTCTGCCCGAACGCCCGCAGTGGCTGTCGAGCAAGAGTCGTCCGCTGAGCGACCGCCCGCCGGTGAAGGTGCCCAGCAAGGCGCCGGTCGATCCGGGAGCCGTTGACGGCGGCGTCGAGTCGGAGCCGACCCGACCCACCCGCACCCCCCGCCCGCGCAAGTCGCCCGGCATCGCCACTGCTTGACCCGGCGATGACCGTCGACGCACACCGCATCGAGGCGGCCGTCGCCGAGCTGCTGGCGGCAATCGGTGAAGATCCGACGCGCCCCGGCCTGCAGCGCACCCCGCGCCGCGTCGCGGAGGCGTACGCCGAGTACTTTGCCGGTCTCGACATCGACCCGGTTGCGATTCTGCGCGACGGTGTGGATGCAGCCGGCGACGGTGAGCGGGGAGACCTCGTACTGCTGCGCGGACTCGAGTTCCGGTCGATGTGCGAGCACCACCTGTTGCCGTTTCGCGGTGTCGCCCACGTCGGGTATCTCCCAGGCGGCAAGGTCGTCGGGCTCGGCCGCCTCGGCACCGTCGTCGAGACCCTCGCCGCGCGACCGCAACTTCAGGAGCGCCTCGGCGAACAGATCGCAGACGCCCTCGACGAAGGCCTCGCTCCGCGCGGCGTCATCGTCGTGCTCGACGCCCAACACGACTGCCTTGCCGCACGCGACGCGCGGCAGACCCGCTCCACCACGGTCACTGTCGCCAGCCGTGGGGCACTGTCCGACCCCGCCGCACGCGCCGAAGCGATCACCCTGATCGGAGCCGTCACATGACGATCATCATGGGCATCCTCAACGTCACGCCCGACTCATTCAGCGACGGCGGGCAGTTCGACGAGATGGATGTCGCGATCGCCCGAGGCCTGGAATTGCAGCATGCCGGCGCCGCGATCGTCGATGTCGGCGGAGAGTCGACCCGACCCGGTGCCGCGAAGGTCGACCCCGACGAGGAACAGGCACGAGTCATCCCGGTGATCACCGCCCTCTCCCAGGAGGGGGTCTCGGTGAGCGTGGACACGATGAATGCCGCAACGGCGCTCGCCGCAGTGCAGGCGGGGGCGCAGCTCATCAACGACGTGTCGGGCGGGCTCGGTGATGAGGGGATGGCACGGGTCGTCGCCGAGACCGGCGTGCACTACGTCGTCATGCACTGGCGCGGCGGAGCCGATGTCGCCCCGACCTTCGGTGATGTCGTCGCGGAGGTGCGGGCCGAACTCAAGGCTCGCGTCGCCGAACTCGTCGTCGCGGGAGTCGACCCGGCGAAGATCGTGCTCGACCCGGGTCTCGGCTTCGGTAAGTCGGCGGAGCACAACTGGGCCCTGCTGGGTCAGCTGGACGAACTGGCCTCGCTCGGCCACGGCATCCTCGTTGGTGCCTCGCGCAAGCGGTTCGTCGGCACGCTGTTGCCCGACGACGCCACGATGGAAGACCGCGACCTGCCGACCGCCGTCATCTCGGCACTCGTCGCGCGGCAGGGGGCGTGGGCGGTGCGCGTGCACGACGTACCGGCGACGCGGCTCGCGCTCGACGTTGCCGCCGCCATGAGCGAGGGACGGTCGTGATGCCGCCATCGGCCGAACCACCGTCATCTGGTCAACTCGACGAGATCCGGCTCACCGGGTTGCGAGCCACGGCATACCACGGGGTGTTCGAGCACGAGCGTCGCGACGGGCAGCTCTTCGTGCTCGACGTCACGGTGCGGTTGCCCCTCGCACCCGCCTCCGCAACCGACGACCTCGACCGCACCGTTCACTACGGCGAGTTGGCCGAGCAGGTCGTCGCCGCGGTTGAGAGTGACCCGGTCGACCTCATCGAGACGGTCGCGGAACGGGTCGCGGGCGTCGCTCTGTCATTCCCGGCCGTGCGCGAAGTCGTCGTGACGGTGCACAAGCCGAACGCGCCGATCTCGGTGCCGTTCGACGACGTCAGCGTGACCATCGTGCGGAGCCGATCGTGAACGTGCAGTTGCGTCGCATCGAGGCGGATGCCGTCATCGCGATCGGCAGCAACCTCGGCGACCGGGCGGCAACCTTCAGCGCGGCGCTTCGGGCGCTCGCGGAGGCCGACGGCATCGAGGTGACCGCGATCTCGAGCCCCATCGAGACCGTTGCGGTGCGGCCCGACGGTGAAGATCCGGATGCTCCCGCTTACCTCAACGCGGTCGTGCTGGTGCGCACGACCCTCGCTCCCCGCGCCCTGCTGAGCCTGCTCAACGACATTGAACGCGAGCACGGTCGCGTGCGGGGCGAACGCTGGGGTGACCGCACTCTCGACCTCGACATCATCGACTACGCCGGTCTGCAGTCATCGAGCGCCGACCTCACCCTGCCGCATCCTCGTGCCCACGAACGCACCTTTGTGTTGCGTCCCTGGGCCGAGGTTGCACCGGAGGCCGTGCTTCCCGGACACGGCCGAATCGCCGACCTTCTGGCGACGCTGGAGGGCAGGTGACCCGAACCAAGGTCTCGACTCTCGTCACCCTGGTCGCCATCGGCGCGGCTTCGGGATTCCTCGTCCAGGTCGCCCTCGCGGCCGCCAGCCTGCCGAAGTTCCGCCCTGAGTACACCCTCGCGCTCAGCCTGTTGTTCATCGCCGGCATCGCGATCGCCCTTGCGGTGCCGATCCGTCGGGCGACGCGGGCTACCGTGCGCACGCGTATCGACCCGTTCCACGCGATTCGGGTGGTGCTCTTCGCGAAGGCGTCGAGTCTCGCGGGAGCGCTGCTGAGCGGCACAGCGGTGGGGCTGCTCGCCGAGTTGCTGGTCCGTAGCGGTGGGCTCAACACCGACTCACTGTTGCGCTCACTCGCAGTGCTCGCGGGGTCGATCGCCGTGCTCGTCGCGGGTCTCGTCGGCGAGTTTCTCTGCACCGTGCCGCCCAGCGACGACGACCGGGGCGCCGACCCGGCGGGTAGCCTGGAAACGTGAGCTCCATCGATCCCGTTCCCGGCGACTGGCAGCGGGTCTCGCCCAAGTACGTCGTCGTCGACCTGCTGGGCATTCTCGTGTCGGCGATCATCTTCACCGCCGGGGCCACCGTGCCGTTCTGGGTGACCCGGGAGCCAGCATGGCTGATCGCTCCGGCGGCGGTGCTGGTGCTCCATCTGCTGATCGCCGCGTTCACGCCCCGCCGCGTGCGCGCGCTCGGCTATCGGCTGCGTGATGACGACCTGGTCTTCCGCAAGGGCATCATGTTCCTCCGCGTCGTAGCCGTACCGTACGGCCGCATGCAGCTAGTCGACGTCAACCGGGGCCCCATCGCCCGCGCGTTCGGGCTCTCTGAACTGAAGCTGGTGACGGCCGCGGCCACGAGCCACATCACGATCCCCGGTCTACCCGAAACCGACGCCGAGACCCTCCGTGACCGGCTCGTGGAGCTTGCGGAGAGCCGTCGGGCGGGACTGTGATCGGCCTCGCCGACGGCGAGTGGCACCGCCTGCATCCGCTCACCCCGCTGTTGCGCGGCGGGCTGGGGTTCATCGCCGTCATCGGCATCATCATCGCCAACCTGCGCGAACGGCTCGTCGAGTGGTTCCTGCCGGGTTTGGTCTGCCCGCCCGGTGAGGACTGCGGACAGGATGACCCGATCGGCTACGTCGTCGAGAACGGCTATGCAGTGATCGGGCTGGCCGCGCTGCTGGGCGTGCTGCTGCTGTTCGTCGCTGGGTTCTACGTGTCCTGGCGGATGCACACCTTCCGCATCACCGACGAGGTCGTCGAGGTGCGCAGCGGCATCCTGTTTCGCACCCATCGCAAGGCGCGACTCGACCGCATCCAGGGCGTTGCGATCGCACGGCCACTGTTCGCGCGCATCTTCGGCACGGCGAAGCTCGAGGTCGAGGTCGCGGGCCAGGATGCGAACGTGCCGCTCGCCTACCTCGGCAATGCGGCGTCCGACGCGCTGCGCGGCGACATCCTGCGTCTCGCCTCCGGGTCGCGAGTCGGGTCTGCCGCGAGCAGCGCGGGCGCAGCGAGCGGATCGCTGATCGACCGTCGCGTGTCGGAACTGCTCGCCCCCGAGCTGGACCCGTCGCTCGCTCCCCCCGAATCGGTCGTGCGCATGCACCCCGGTCGGCTGATCGGGTCGACTCTGTTGAGCGGCACGACGCTGAGTCTCCTCATCATCCTCGCCGCAGCCATCACCGGAACGGTGTTCGCGGTCGGTGGCTTTGGCGAACTGATCTGGACGCTCTTCACCCTCATCCCGATCGCATTCGGTCTCGCCTCGTACCAGGTCAACCGGGTGCTCAAGTTTCTGCGGTACTCGATCGCGGCCACTCCCGACGGTGTGCGGATCGGCTACGGCCTGCTGTCGACGCGCAACGAGACCGTGCCTCCGGGGCGCATCCACTCGGTCGCCGTCAGCCAGAGCATCTTCTGGCGTCCTGCGGACTGGTGGACGATTCGCATCAACCGCGCCTCCCGCCAGACGTCCTCGGATGGAAGCGCGCAACAGAACACCGTCGTACTGCCGGTCGGGTCGCGCGACGACGTGTTCCGCGTGCTGGACCTGGTGCTCCCGGGGCTCGTCGCCGACGGTGGTGACACGCGCGAGCTGCTCGAGCGCGGACTCGCGGGCAGCGGACCGGACGCCGACTTCACCACCTCCCCCCGCCGGGCCGCGCTGGTGCGCTGGTTCTCCTGGCGCCGGAACGGGTTCGCGATCCTCCCCGGCGCAGTGTTGCTGCGCCGCGGCGCCATCTGGCGGGAACTCGCGATCGTGCCCACCCCGCGCGTGCAGAGTGTCGCGATCGAGCAGGGCCCGATCTACCGGGGCATGAGGCTCGTGCACGTGCACGTGCACACCGTCGCGGGGCCGATCTCGCCCGCCCTCGGCGCCCTCGACGCGAAGGACGCCGAAGGCTTCTTCCGGGATGCCGCGGTTGCCGCCGTCGCTGCGGCCGGTACCGACACCAGCCATCGCTGGCGTTCGAGCGAAAAGTGACGCGCTCCGGTGCTCCAGCGCGCGGACGCCTCGGCATCGGCATCATCGGCGCCGGACGGGTCGGGCCGGTGCTCGGCGCCGCACTCGGCGGGGCCGGTCACGCGATCGTCGGCATCAGCACGGTGTCGGCTGCTGGCCGCGAGCGTGCGGACGTGTTGCTGCC
>NZ_JANMSQ010000334.1:0-7283 GCF_031389465.1 Pseudolysinimonas sp. | reverse complement strand
AGGGACTGCTCGTCGTCGAGGCGGCGAACTCGTCGTCACCGGGGCTCGCGTTCCTGCTCGCGACGATCGCCGCCTACGGCGACGGGTGGTACGACTACTGGTCGGCGCTCGTCGACAACCAGGTGAAGGTCGCCGCATCGTGGAGCGACGCGTACTACGTCGACTTCTCGGGTCCGTCGAGCGAGGGCGACCGGCCGCTCGTCGTGTCGTATGCGTCGTCGCCGCCCGTCGAGGTGCCGCCCGGATCGACCGGGGTGCTGCTCGACACGTGCTTCCGGCAGACCGAGTACGCGGGGGTGATCGCGGGCACCGAGCATCCGGCCGAAGCCCGGCAACTCGTCGACTTCCTGTTCTCGACCGTCGTGCAGAACGACATCCCCGAGAACATGTACGTCTTCCCGGTGAACGCCGACGCGACCCTGCCCGCGACCTGGGCCGAGTACGCCGAGATCGCCGAGAACCCCTACGAGATCGACCCCGCCGAGATCGATGCGAACCGCGAGCGCTGGATCACCGAATGGGCGGCGATCGCGACCCCGTGAGCATCCTGACCCCTTCGATTCGTGCGAATTGGCGCTCCGAGGCAGCATGAACCGTCAATTCGCACGAATCGGGGGGTGGATGCCGTGGATCCTCGCCGCGGCGCTGCCGCTCGCCTTCGTGGGCGTGTTCTTCGCGTGGCCGGTGGCGACGATCGTCGGGCGGGGGCTGCTTCCCGAAGGTGTCCTCGACATCGCCGGCATCGTCGAGGTGCTGAGCCGGCCGCGCACGGTGCGGATCATCGGCTTCACGATCGGGATGGCGGCGGCCGCGACGGCGATCACCCTGGTGCTCGGGATGCCGGTCGCCTACGTGCTGTCGCGGCTGAGGTTCCGCGGGCGTGGGGTGCTGCGCGCGGCGGTGCTCGTGCCGTTCGTGCTGCCGACCGTCGTCGTGGGGATCGCGTTCCGGGCGCTGCTGCGGGATACTCCGCTCGACGGCTCGGTGGTGGCGATCCTCGCCGCCTTGGTGTTCTTCAACGTCGCCGTCGTCGCCCGCACGGTCGCGGTGTCCTGGGAGTCCCTCGACCCGCGCCAGGAGGAAGCCGCGCGCGTACTCGGGGCCGGGCCGGTGCGGGTGTTCGTCACCATCACCCTGCGGCGCCTCGCTCCGAGTGTCGCGGCTTCCGGCTCCATCGTTTTTCTGTTCTGTTCCACCGCCTTCGGCACGGTGCTCGTCCTGGGTGGCGCGAAGTACGCGACGATCGAGACCGAGATCTGGCTGCTGACGACGCAGTTCCTCGACCTGCGGGCGGCGAGCGTGCTGAGCGTCGCGCAGATCCTCGTCGTGCTGCTTCTGTTGGCGCTCACGGCGAAGGTGCGGCGCAGCACGACCGCTCAGCACAGGTCCTTCGCGACCCGCCGCCCGCGCCGCTCCGACACACCGGTCATCGTCGCGACGGTGCTGATCGCGCTCGCCCTGGTCGTGCCGCTCGCCGCTCTGGTCGAACGGTCGCTCCGGGTCGCGGGGGAGTGGAGCGTCGGCAACTACCTCGCCCTCGCGTCGACCGGAAGCCGCAATGCCCTCGCCGTCACCCCATGGCAGGCGCTCGGGAACTCCCTCGGCTTCGCGGCCGCGGCGACCGGGGTCGCGATGCTCGTCGGACTCGTGGCGTGCGTCCTGCTCGCGCGCGCCCCCCGCTCCCCGTACGCGCGCCGCGGGCTCGACTTGCTCGACGGTGCGCTCATGCTTCCGCTCGGGGTCTCGGCGGTGACGGTCGGATTCGGTTTCCTCATCACCCTCAACTCCCTGCCGCTCGACCTGCGCACGTCGCCCGTGCTGGTGCCGATCGCGCAAGCCCTCGTCGCTGTGCCGCTCGTCGTGCGCACGCTGCTGCCGGTGCTGCGCAGCGTCGGCAGCCGGATGCGCGAAGCCGCTGCGACTCTCGGGGCCGCCCCCTGGCGGGTGATCCTGACGATCGACCTCGGCGTTGCCGGGCGTGCGGCGCTCGCCGCAACCGGACTCGCGTTCACCGTCGCGCTCGGCGAGTTCGGCGCGACGACATTCCTCTCCCGGCCCGACGCCGCGACGCTCCCGGTAATCATCTATCGGCTGATCGGCCTGCCCGGGGGAGACAATGCGGGGATGGCGGCGGCGGCATCCGTAGTGCTCGCAGTGGTGTGCGTGGCCGTCGTCGCGCTCGTCGAACGGCTGCGGGTCGACACGACGGGAGCGTTCTGATGGGGCTGGGATTTCATGGCCTGAGTCTGGATGCTGTGACGGTGCGCTTCGGCGACGTGACGGCGGTGGATGCTGTCAGCCTGGCGATCCCGCGAGGCGAGGTGTTCGCCCTGCTCGGGCCGTCGGGAAGTGGCAAGTCGAGCCTGTTGCGCGCCATCGCCGGGCTCGAGCCGTGCGCGGGCGACATCCGGTGGGGCGGCGAGTCGGTGATGCGGATTCCGCCGCACAAACGCGGGTTCGCCCTCATGTTTCAGGATGGACAGCTCTTTCCGCATCTCGACGTCGCGGGTAACGTCGGCTACGCCTTGCGGATCGCCCGGGTTTCGCTCCCCACCGCCCTGAACGGGCGGCGTGGGCCCAGCGCCTCCGGCGCTGCTCAACCACCGATAGCGAAGCGTGTCGCGGAGCTGCTCGACATGGTCGGGCTCTCCGGTTTCGAGGAGCGCCGGGTGACCGACCTCTCGGGGGGCGAGCAGCAGCGGGTTGCGCTCGCCCGGTCGCTCGCCGCATCCCCCCGCCTACTGCTGCTCGATGAGCCGCTCTCGTCACTCGACCGGGAGCTGCGCGAGCGCCTCGCCGGGGAGCTGCGCGACATCCTGCGGGCGGCGCGCGTCACCGCGATCATGGTGACCCACGACCACGATGAGGCGGGTGTCATCGCCGACCGCATCGGCATTCTCGACGCGGGGCGGCTCGTGCAGGCGGGCACCCTGCCCGAGCTGCGTGCGAATCCCGCCGACGAGCGGATCGCGCGGTTTTTGGCCTGAAGTCTTCGACACCCGATCGGGGTGTCGAGTTGGCTGCACGACGACCGATAATCTCGATGCATGGCACGAGGGAGTTTGCCTCGCGCGAGCGAGGTATTGGCGGAGCGTCTCCGCACATCCGCAACCGCCCAGGGGGCATCCCGTCTCGTCGTGCTCATCGACGGGCACTCCGGCTCGGGCAAGACGACACTCGCGACCGAGCTGGCCTACCTCCTCAAGGCGCAGCACGTCGCCCTTGATGCCTTCTACCCGGGGTGGGGTGGGCTCGAGGTCGGCAGCGCCATGGTGCGGGGCGTGCTCGCCCCAGAGAACCCGGGCTATCGCCGCTGGGACTGGAAGCGCAACCAGCCAGACAGCTGGCACAAGGTGAACGCGAAGCGCGACATCGTCATCGAGGGCTCAGGATGCATGAGTCGCGACAATCGTGAGCTTGCGACGTTCGGCGTGTGGATCCGCCTCGACCAGGTGGAGCGCAAGCGTCGGGCGATCGCTCGCGATGGGGCCACCTACCACCAGCACTGGGATCGCTGGGCGGCCCAGGAGCAGGCGTTCTTCGCTCGCGAACGGCCCGACGCTCTGGCCGATGCGATCATGGACGGCCGCACCGGCCAGATCGTCTTCCGCGCCGACCTATCGCCGGAGGAGTAGCGCCCGGCGTCAGCCGATCCGCGACCACCGACTCGTGAACGGGCTCTCGTCGGGCTTGGTCGTCAGCGTGTCGCCGTCGCAGTTGACCGTCATCGGTACACCCGCACCGGTGTCGGCGGGCAACTCCATGGAGTCACCGACGGATTCGCCACCGATCGTGATGGTGTTGGTGATCGTGATGCCGTTATCCCAGTCGGAGAAGACGACGTCGTCGCCTTCGACCGTCCAGGCACCGGTGCTGATCCCCGCCTGGTCCTGAGCGATGACCATCGTCAGCCCCTCGGTCACGGCCGTCATCGTGAAGGTGACGCCGGACTCGAAGGTCATCGTGTCGGCGTCGACGTCGAGTGTCACAGCGCCGTCTTGCGTCGTCGAGGTGACGGGGGTGCCGTTCTCGACGAAGTATGCCTGCAGTTGCCCGGCGAGATCTGCGGTGTCGAGGCTCCAGTTGCCCTCGAGGCAGCTGGCGACATCACCCGACGCTCCCGAGGAGCCGTCGGTGCTCGTGTCCGTGCCGTCGTCACCCGAACCGGGTACCGTGCAGGCGGCGAGCGCGAGGAGCGAGAAGGCCGCGAGGGTGCTGGTGAGCAGGTGACGCTGGGGCATGGGGATTCCTCCTAAGGATGATGCTTCACGGTATCGACGCGCGAGACCACGCGAATGGTTGACGTCAGGCCCAACCCAATCGGTGCAGTTCGTCGTCATCGATGCCGTAGTAGTGCGCGATCTCGTGCACGAGGGTGACGTGGATCTCGTCGCGCAACTCGTCGAGAGTCTCGGCAATGGCGAGCAGCGGCTCGCGGTAGAGCACGATCCGGTCGGGCAGTTCGCCGAATCCGTAGCGGTCGCGCTCGGTGAGGGCGACCCCTTCGTAGAGCCCGAGCAGGTCGAGCGAGCCGTCCTCGGGGCGGTCTTCGGTCACGAACACCAGGTTCTCGAGCCCGTCGACCATCTCGTCGGGCAGCTCGTCGAGTTCATCGATGACGATCTTCTCGAACTCTTTGGAGGTCAGCTCGAGGCTCACTGCTCCTCCAACGCAGCGTCATCCAACAGCGTGACCATCGACTCCTGCAGGTGGCCAAGCCAGGCGTAGACCTCGCCGGCCGGGGTGTCGGGAACCTCGTCGTCGTCGGTACGGATGCCGATCCGGTCAGCGATCACCAGCCGCAGGTCAGTCAGCAGCGGAAGCCAACGTTCGGCCGCCTCGGGCGAGAGGCGCACCGTCTCTTCGTCGAGAGCGAGTGACACCTGCGCGGCGTTCGCGGCCTTGCGATCGACGAGGCCCGCGCGGGTGTAACGGGTGAACTCTTCGGCGGCCGGAGCATCGTCGTGTTAGGCGACCGGAAAGAGTCGCTCGTGCGACGGGTCCGCGCCCGAGTCGGTTCCGACTACCTCAAGGTACTGATCGACGAGGGAGCGCAGCACGCCCGACTCTCCGTCGGCGAACTCGAGCACGATGTGCTCGCTCGTGCGCGACACCCTCATCCGTCGCTCGCCTTGGCGACAGTGGCCCACAAGCCGTACTCGTGCATCGCCTCGGTATGCCGTTCCATCTCTTCGCGCGGGCCGGTCGCAACGACGGCGCGACCGTTCTCGTGCACCTGCAGCATGAGTCTCTCGGCCTCCTCTTTCGGAAACCCGAAGTAGGTGCGAAAGACGTGGGTCACGTACGACATGAGGTTCACCGGATCGTTCCAGACGATGGTGACCCACGGTACGTCCGGCGCGACGACGACCTCAGACTCGAGGTCGGCGTCGGCCGAGGGCAAGGTATTCATGACCCGATGTGGAAAATTGGGGCGACCGACGGGACTTGAACCCGCGACATCCGGCACCACAAGCCAGCGCTCTACCAACTGAGCTACGACCGCCATGCGTTGCATGCGCAACCCGTCGATCTTACGACACCCAGGAACGCCACGCCTCCACCGTCTCGGCTGAGGCGACTTGCGCCTGCTCTGAGGTGGGGCCGGGCGGTGCGACGAACAGGGCGCGACGGTAGTAGTCGAGTTCGCGGATCGACTCGAGAATGTCGGCGAGGGCGCGGTGACCGCCGGCCTTGGCGGGCGACTGAAAGTAGACGCGCGGGAACCAGCGCCGGGCCAGCTCTTTGATGCTCGAGACGTCGACGCTGCGGTAATGCAGGTGGGAGTCGACGCGCGGCATGTACTTCGCGAGGAAGGCGCGGTCGGTGCCGATCGTGTTACCGGCGAGCGGCGCGGTCTGCGCATCCGGCACGAACTTCAGGATGTATTCGTTCACCTGGTATTCGGCGTCGGCGAGGCTCACGCCATCGGGGATCTCGGCGAGAAGCCCGCTCGTCGTGTGCATGGTGCGCACGATGTCATTCATCTGGTCGAGCACGGCCTGATCGGCTTTGATGACGATGCGGAAGCCCGGGTCGACAGGCACAAGCTCGTAGTCGGTGATCACCACAGCGACTTCGACGAGTTCATCGACGCTGAGGTCGAGCCCGGTCATCTCGCAGTCGATCCAGACGAGACGATCCGGGTTGGAGGGCATTCCGCGAGTCTAATCGCGGGCGCGGACCCCGACTGGCCTGCTGACTCCGACGGGAGTCGGCACCGGCAGCTTCGGGCCGCGACCGTCGCCGCTCGACACCTGACGCACGCGCCGGGCGATCCACGGCAGCGCATGCCGTCGGAACCACACGCTCGTCGGCAGTCGGGTTCCCACTCCGGGGTCGGCGTCGGCTGGGGCGGGAAGGCCGAGGGCGGATGCCGCAGCGTTCAGCAGCGCGAGGTGGCCGCGAGTGGAAGGGTGCAGCCGATCCTCTGACCACATCGACCGATCGGCGAGTCCCGGGATGGTCCACAGGTCGAGAACGCGGCAGCGGTGCTTCGCAGCGATCGCGTGCACGTTGGCGGTGAATACCGCCGCCCGACCGCGCAGCATGCGGAGGTACGGCGAGAACCCGGGGTCGTAAGCCGTGGCGAGCAGCACTGTCGCTCCGCTGCGGGCGAGCTGCGCGATCCCGGTCTCCAGTTCGGCGGCGAGCCGGTCGGGGTCGGGCCGCAGGGCGCTCAGGTCGTTGCCGCCGATGAGCACCGAGACGAGGTCGGCGCGCATCGCGATCGCCTCGGGGATCTGATCCTCGACGACGTGCCTCACCCGGCGCCCGCGCACCCCCAGGTTTGCGAACTCGAGGCGCGGAGCCCCCTGAGCCTGCTGATGGCGGTCGATCTCGAGGGCGAGCCGGTCGGCCCAGCCGAACCACGGCTCGCCCATCCCGATGACCGGGTCGCACCAGCCTTCGGTGATGGAGTCACCGAGAGCCGCGAAGCGTGTCCACTGCACTTGACTACCCGGGACGGGAGTGTCGGTCACGGCACCAGTGTCGGGGGTCGGCGACCCGCCGCCCTACGGAAACGACGCGATCGGCGGAGGTGTCACTCAGAGTTCACCGTCGGGCACCCGTCGTTCACAAACACCCATCCGCGCGTTGTCGGGAGTACAGGTTTGTGTAGCGCCGTGAAGGCGTGCATCCGCTGCGGCTGCGAGAAACCTCGCAGCGATTTCAATTGTTCGGCTCGCAACCTCGACGGGCTGCATTCCTACTGCCGGGCATGTCAAAGCGCCCACTATCGCGGCACTCGAAGCCGTCACATCCGGAATGTCAGGCGCACG
>NZ_JANMSQ010000015.1:0-13944 GCF_031389465.1 Pseudolysinimonas sp. | reverse complement strand
GAGCGAGGCAGCCACCTTCGATGCGGTCGTGCCGGTGCGTTCGCTTCTGCAGCGCATCGAGCGCGCGCAAGCTGAGGGCGCTCCCAGGGTCGGTTTGCCGATGGAGGTCAACACGGCCACCTGGGCCGCGATCTCACCCCCGCGCGGCGGTTGGCAACAGCTCGGCGAGGTGTCGCCGACTCTGGTCGATGAGTCGGCGCGCGCCGGCATCCGGGATGTCGCCGCAGCTGTTCCGGACGGCGTCGGTGAGCAGATCGTGCGTCGCGTTCGCGCCGAAGTGTGGGGACGGCCGATCATCGGTGCCGAACACATCCCCTCCGGCGCTGCGTTCGCGGTGTTCGCGCTCGGCTTCCTCGGCGAAGACCCCGTGCGTGTCTACGAGACCGGCCCCTGGACGCGCCTTTCGACGCAGCGCGGGCATGTGCTCGTCAAGCGCCGCGCGTGGAACCTGCTGCGCTGACCTCACCCCGATGGTTGATAGCGCCGAAGGCGCGTGTCGAAACTGAGAGCGCAGCCGTCTGCTGTTTCGAGGGTGTCGCCGGTGAACCCCCCAACTCTCGGAATGAGATGCATCTATCGACGTCTCGACGACGAAGGGTCGGATTTCCGAGAGTTAGGACGGCGGGTGCAGAGGGCTTCGAGACCATCCCCGGCCGCGCGTAGGCGGGTTTCGACACGCGCCTTCGACGCACTCAACCACCGAGGGTTCGACGGCTCAATCACCGAGCTGGTCGGCGATCGCTCGACCAGCTTGCCTGCCCGTGAAGAGGCAGCTACCGAGGAAGGTGCCTTCGAGGGAGCGGTAACCGTGCACACCGCCGCCGCCAAAACCGGCGACCTCACCGGCCGCGTAGAGACCGGGAATCGGGGTCCCCTCGGCGTCGAGTGCGCGGGATGACAGGTCGGTCTGGATACCGCCGAGGCTCTTGCGGGTGAGCACGTGCAGTTTCACCGCGATGAGCGGGTGGTGGGCGGGGTCGAGGAACTTGTGCGGCTTGGCGACGCGGATGAGTTTGTCGCCGCGATAGCGTCGTGCGCCACGCAGGGCGGTGATCTGGGCATCCTTCGTGAAGGTGTTGTCGATCTCGCGGTCGCGCGCTTCGATCTCGTACTTCATCTCGAGGAAGTCGATCTCGACGTCGGGGGAGAGCGTCTTCATGCCGGCGAAGAGTTCGTCGAGGCTGTCGGCGACGACGAAGTCGGCGCCTTTCTCTTTGAACGCTTCGACCGCGTCGGTCGCGCCCTTGCCGAGCCGCTGCTTCAGGAGCTCACGCACGCTCTTGCCGGTGAGGTCGGGGTTTTGTTCGCTGCCCGAGAGCGCGAACTCTTTCTCGATCACCGACTGGGTGAGCACGAACCAGGAGTAGTCGTGGCCGGTGGAGCGCAGGTGTTCGAGGGTACCGAGCGTGTCGAATCCGGGGAACAGCGGCACCGGCAGGCGACGCCCGGTGGCGTCGAACCACAAGCTCGACGGCCCGGGCAGGATGCGGATGCCGTGGTCGGCCCATACCGGCGTGTGATTCTGGATGCCTTCGACGTAGTGCCACATCCGGTCGCCGTTGACGAGGCGCGCGCCGGCGTCGTGCGAGATGCCGAGCATCCGACCGTCGACGTGAGCGGGAACACCGCTGAGCATCGTCGTCGGGGGAGCGCCGAGCCACTCGGGCCAAGCCTCGCGCACGAGGTCGTGGTTGCCGCCGATCCCGCCGCTCGCAACGATCACCGCCCGCGCTTCGAGCGTGAACTCGCCGACGGGTTCACGGGACGACGCCTCGCCGCGCGCGACATCCGACGGTTCGAGGATGCTGCCGCTCGCCCCGGTGACGGTGCCGTCGGTGACGGTGAGGGCATCCACGCGGTGCCGGAACCGAATCTCGACGAGCCCCCTGTCGACGCCGCGTTGCACCGCTTCGATGAACGGCTCGAGAATGCCGGGGCCGGTGCCCCACGTGATGTGGAACCGCGGTACCGAGTTGCCATGCCCGGTCGCCGTGTATCCGCCGCGCTCAGCCCATCCGACGATGGGGAAGAACTTCACACCTTTCGACGCGAGCCACTCGCGCTTCTCGCCGGCGGCGAATGCGAGGTAAGCCTCCGCCCACTGACGGCCCCAGGCATCCTCGTCGTCGCGGTCGAACTCGGCGCTCGCGAACCAGTCCTGGCGGGCGAGCTCGTGGGAGTCCTTGATGCCCATCCGTCGCTGCTCGGGGGAGTCGACGACGAAGAGCCCGCCGAACGACCACCAGGCCTGCCCGCCGAGACCCGATTCGGGCTCCTGGTCGAGCACGATCACCCGTTTGCCGGCCTCGACGAGTTCCGCCGTGGCGACGAGTCCGGCCAACCCGGCTCCGATGACGATCACGTCGGTGTGCGCAGTCATGTGGCCCCTTTCCCTGACTTCTGAGGCTAGCCGTCCAGCCCCGGTCCGGGGCTCATCCTCGCGTATGAATGCTGACTATTCGTCGAACGTGTTGACCATCGCGTGGGCCGCCCGTTCCAGGTAGTCCCACAGCATGTTCTCGTGGAGCGGCGAAAGCCCCAGGCCGTCGACGGCGACGCGCATGTGACTCAACCAGCGGTCGCGGGCATCCGGGTTGACCTTGAAGGGGTTGTGGCGGATGCGCAGCCGCGGGTGGCCGCGTTCCTCGCTGTAGGTGCCGGGCCCACCCCAGTACTGCTCGAGGAACCCGGTGAGCCGCTGGATCGCGCCCTCGAGGTCGTCGTGCGGGTACATCGGCCACAGCACCTCATCGGTCTGCACCCCGTCGTAGAACGCCCGCACGAGCTTCTCGAAGGTGGGTCGTCCGCCCACCTCGCGCCAGAAGTTGCTGCCGACAGGCTCTCCGCCCGGGCCGTCCCGCAACAACAGGTCGTTCACTTCTTGCCTCCGGCGGCCGGCGGTCGGGGCGACGACTGCTTGACGACACCCGGGAT
Source organism: Pseudolysinimonas sp. (assembly GCF_031389465.1). Taxonomy (GTDB): domain Bacteria; phylum Actinomycetota; class Actinomycetes; order Actinomycetales; family Microbacteriaceae; genus Pseudolysinimonas_A. Next base: position 11,010 of record NZ_JANMSQ010000015.1, on the reverse strand, counting down.
GACGGGAGTGTCGTTCGCTCCGCCGGCATGCGCCACGCCGGCGGTGGCAACACCAAGCGCAGGCACGCGGATTCCCATGCCATCGAGGGTGCGCTTGACGCGCGCACGCAATTCGCGCGCGACGTCGTCTTTCGCCCCGCTGCGCGTCTTGACGACGAGCCGCAGGATGATCGCCTCCGCCGAGATCGACTCGATGCCCCAGATCTCGGGCTGCTCGATCATGAGGCGCTTCCACTTGCCGTCGGCGCGCATCTCGACGCCCGTTTGCAGCATCCGCTCCTTCACCGCGTCGATGTCGGCGTCGTAGGGGATGGCGAGATCGAGGATGACGCGCGCCCAACCTTGCGACATGTTGCCGACGCGCAGGATCTCGCCGTTGCGCACATACCAGAGGGTGCCGTTCACGTCGCGCACGGTCGTCACCCGGATGCCGACGGCTTCGACGACGCCGGTCGCCTGGCCGAGGTCGACGACATCGCCGACCCCGAGCTGGTCTTCGGTGACGATGAACAGGCCGTTGAGCACGTCGCGCACGACGTTCTGGGCCCCGAAACCGAGGCCGGCGCCGAGGGCGGCGGTAATGAGCGAGAAAGCGCCGGTGGCATTGGGGTCGATCGCCGAGACGATGAGCACGAGCGATACGAGGATGACGACGGTCGTGACGGTGCTCGACAGCACCCCGCCGAACGCGCGGGTGCGCTGCACGATGCGCATCGCGGCAACCGGGGATGCCTGCAGCGCCGCGGTGTCTTCGACGTTCTGCTTCTTCTTCACGCCGCTGATGACGCGATTCACCACCCGGCGGATGACGAGCTGCAGCACGAGCCGCACCAGAGATGCGACGACGATGATCGTGAGGACCCGCGCGGGCACGCCGAACGGCCCCGCATAGAACGCGATCACTACTGCCCAGAACTCCGCCATGCTTCCATTCTCCCGGGTGCGCCCTGGGTGCCGCCCGCGCCCTCGTGCCAACCGAAAGCTCGTGTCAAGAATGCTTGACATCACATCGGGATGTCTTTAAGGTCGAGGGTGTCAAACATTGTTGACATCCACCCGGATGTGTGTCGCGGCTGCCGCCGTCTGACCCTGGAGGAGATCCGTGTCTTACGAAGAGAAGAACGCGTGGGTGTTCGGCTTCATCGCCCCCATCGGCTACCTCGTCTATGTCGTGCTCGTGCTCACCCAGGCGGGCGAGCGACCCCTTGATGAGGCGAACTACGTGGGGCCGATGCTGGGCACCATCCTCGGGGCGATCGTCGTCGGCATTCTCGGCGGCATCGTGGTCGGGATGTTGTCGGGCAAGGATGCCGGCAAGTCGGATCAGCGCGACAAGCAGATCAACCGATTCGGTGAATACATCGGCAGTGCGTTCCTCGTGATGGGCGCGCTCGGTGCCCTCGTGCTCGCCTGGTTCGAGGTTCCGCACTTCTGGATCGCCAACGTGCTGTACCTCGGCTTCGTGTTGCAGGCGATCCTCTCCACGATCGCCAAGCTGGTCGCTTACCGGCGGGGGCTGCACCAGTGGTGAAGCCGACGAGGGTCACCAACGGCATCCGAGCGCTGCGCTTCGCGGCTAACGAGATGACGCAGGCCGATCTCGCGGAGCGCATCGGCGTGACCCGTCAGACCGTCATCGCGATCGAGCAGGGCCGCTACTCGCCGTCGCTCGAGATGGCGTTCCAGATCGCCCGCGTCTTCGGGGTCGGCCTCGACGACGTCTTCAGCTACGCACCCGAGGATTCACCAACCGGCGGCTAGGCGGAGCGATCCCTTTGCTGGGCGGTGAGGGCTCGCTCCACTCCGGCGAGGTTCTCGATCACGAGGCGGCGCAGGGCCGGAATGTCGGGGTGGGCGTCGAGCCAGGCGGTGGTGGCATCCACGAGTTCTTGTGACGCGAGCGGCGTCGGGTAGAAGCCGAGGATGACGTACTCGGCGATCTTGTAGGAGCGTTCCTTCCAGATGCGGTCGAGCGCCTCGAAGTACGGTGCCACGAGCGGCTCGAGCGCCGACGGTTCGTTGACGTGGTGGTACCCGCCGCCGGAGGAGCGCAGCACGACGTTCGGAATCGTCGCATCGGTGAGCGCCGCATCCAACGCCGCCTTCTTGTCGCCGGTCGCGCGGGCGCGGGCCACGGCTTGCTGCCCGTTCGCGGTCATGTCGGTGTCGAACTGGGCGACGATCTCGGCTTCGCCGGCTTCGCCGAGCAGCACGAGCCCTTCGAGCACCTCCCACTGCAGGTCGGTGTCGATCTCGAGTCCCTCGAGCTTCACCGAGCCGTCGAGCAGCGCCTTCAGGGTCGCCGCGTGGGCAGCTGTCGACGGGATGTTGGCGAAGAACTTCACGAACTGGAACTGCGCGTCGCTGCCGGCCTGAGCCGACTGCGCGAGCTCCCACAGGGCATCCCCGACGCGTTCGATCGTCGCGGCCCGCTTCTCGGGCGCGACGTAGAGCCGGGCCACCTGGGTGAGCTGGGTGAGCGACAGCCGCATCGTCGTCGACTCGGTCTCGGTCGCGATGTTGCCGAGCACCAGGTCGACGTAGTCGCTCGACGCGACTTCGGCATCCCGGGTGGCGTCCCACGCCGCACCCCAGACCAGCGCGCGGGCGAGCGGGTCTTCGATGTCGGCGAGTTTGTCGATCGCGAACTCCCACGAGGCGTCGTCCATGCGGATCTTCGCGTAGGCGAGGTCGTCGTCGTTGAGCAGGATGAGCGCCGGCCGTTTCATGCCGACGAGTTCGGCGACCTCAGTTGAGGCGTCGGCGTCGATGTCGAGTTCGAGGCGGTGCGTGCGCACGACCTTCGGCGACAGGTCACCCGTGACGCCGGTGTTCGGCGCGCCGTCGACGATGTCGTAGAACCCGATCGCGAGGCGGTGCGGGCGGATGGTCGGTTGTTCGACGATCGCGGTCTGCGTGATCTCGAACCGCGTGATGACACCCTCGTCGTCGACCTCGACCAGAGGCTTGAGCGTGTTCACGCCCGCGGTCTCGAGCCACAGCTGCGACCACGAGGTGAGTTCGCGGCCCGAGGTGATTTCGAGTTCGCGCAACAGGTCGGTGAGCTCGGTGTTGCCGTACTCGTGCTTTCTGAAGTAAGCCCCGACGCCCGCGAAGAACGCGTCAACTCCGACCCAGGCGGCGAGCTGCTTGAGCACCGACCCGCCCTTGGCGTAGGTGATGCCATCGAAGTTGACTTGCACGTCTTCGAGGTCGTTGATGGTCGCGACGATCGGATGCGTGCTGGGGAGCTGGTCTTGTTTGTAGGCCCAGCTCTTCTCCATCGCCTGGAAGGTCGCCCAGGCTTCGGTCCACTCGGTGGCTTCGGCCGTGGCGATCGTCGATGCCCACTCGGCGAACGACTCGTTGAGCCACAGGTCGTTCCACCACTTCATCGTCACGAGGTCGCCGAACCACATGTGTGCGAGTTCGTGCAGGATCGTGACGACCCGGCGTTCCTTGATCGCGTCGGTGACCTTCGAGCGGAACACGTAGGTCTCGGTGAAGGTCACGGCTCCCGCGTTCTCCATCGCGCCGGCGTTGAACTCGGGCACGAAGAGCTGGTCGTACTTCGCGAACGGGTACGGGTAGCCGAACTTCTCTTCGAAGTACGCGAAGCCCTTGCGGGTGATGTCGAAGATGTAGTCGGCGTCGAGGTACTGCATGAGCGACTTGCGCGCGTATACCCCGAGCGGGATGACCCGGCCGCTGCTGCTGGTGAGCTCGCTGTGCACCGACTCGTAAGGGCCGGCGACGATCGCGGTGATGTACGACGAGATGCGCGGGGTGGTCTCGAAGGCGAAGACCCTCTTGCCCTCGGCCGCCTCGGGTGTCGGGGTGGGGGAGTTGGAGACGACGACCCAGTTCTCGGGCGCGGTGACCGTGAAGGTGAATGTCGCCTTGAGGTCGGGCTGCTCGAAGACGGCGAACACCCGGCGGCTGTCGGGCACCTCGAACTGTGAGTAGAGATAGACCTCACCATCGACGGGGTCGACGAAGCGGTGCAGGCCCTCGCCGGTGTTGGTGTACGCGAAGTCGGCGTCGACGACGAGGGTGTTGGATGCCGAGAGCCCGGAGAGGCTCACGCGGGCGCCGTCGGCGGTGGCGACATCCAGCTCGGTGCCGTTGAGGGTGATCGCGTGCACCTTCGCAGTGAGGGCATCGATGAAGGTGGCGGAGCCTTCCGGGGCGTCGAACACGACGGTCGTCGTCGACCGGAAGGTCTCCGGTCCTGTGGTCAGATCGAGCTGGACGTCATACGACGTGACCGAGACGAGCGACTCGCGCTCCTGGGCTTCGACACGGGTGAGGTTCTCTCCAGGCATCCGTCCACGATACGGGAGGGCCGTGGCCTCAGGGGTCCTGACGGGGTGCGACGAAGGCGAGCACCGGGTCGGCCACGCGGATCTGGACGGCGTCGCCCTCGCGCAGCGAGACCGGTGCGGCAAGGCGCGCCGAGATCCGGATGCCCGGGTCGGCGACGAGGTCGAGGTCGACGAGGGCGTCGTGCCCGAAGTAGTCGACCGACACCACCCGCGCCGGGGTTCCTGGCCCCTCGACGATGCGCACCTGTTCCGGTCGAAGCAGAACCGTGACCGCCCCGACAGCGGGATCGACGAGCCGCAGGTCGCCGATCGCTGTCGTCACCCGCGATCCCTCACCGCGCCCGGGAAGCACGACCGCTTCCCCGACGAACTGACCGGTCCAGAGGTCGACGGGGCGCTGGTAGACCTCCTGGGGCGAGCCGATCTGCCGCACCCTGCCGTCGCTCAGCACGATGAGCCGGTCGGCGATCGAAAGCGCTTCGGTCTGATCGTGGGTGACGAGGATCGCGGTCGTCCCGGTCTCGGCGAGAGCCCGGCGGACTTGCTCGCGGACTGCTGCCCGCAAGGTGGCGTCGAGCGCCGAGAACGGCTCGTCGAGCAGCACGACTTCCGGCGAGGGGGCGAGTGCGCGCGCGAGGGCGACGCGTTGTGCTTGGCCGCCAGAGAGCTCGTGGGGGTAACGACTCGCCAGCCCGGGCAGCTCGACGAGTTCGAGCAAGTCGTCGACCCGCCGGCTGCGACGGATGTGCTTGCTGAGCCCGAAGGCGACATTCTCGCCTACCGTCAAGTGCGGAAAGAGGGCGCCGTCTTGCGGAACGAGTCCGACTCGGCGGCGTTCCGGTGGGAGGCCGCGGAGGTCGCGACTCCCCGATCGAATGGCTCCGCTGACCGTGCCGTGCAGCCCGGCGATGCAGCGCAGCAGGGTGCTCTTCCCGCTTCCGCTGGGCCCGAGTACGGCACCGAGCGTTCCTGTCTCGATCCGGAGCGAGACATCGTGCAGCACGCGCTTGCGCTCACGACCGTCGCCGACCTCGGCGCTCAGCGAATCGACGACGAGGCTCATGGGCGGTCTCCAGAACGAGCGAGGAAGAAGGCGGGGATGCTCGCGACGATCACCAGCGCGATCGCGTACGGTGTCGCGGCTCCGTATGCGGCGATCGCTGTCTTCTGCCACAGCTCGGTCGCGAGAGTCTCGATACCGATCGGTCGCAGCATCAGCGTCGCGGGCAACTCCTTCATCGCGGTCACCGCCGCGAGCAACCCGCCCGCCGCGATGCCCGGAATCGCGATCCGCGCCGTCACCCGCCACCAGGTGGCGAGGCGGCCGAGCCCGAGCGTGCGGGCCGCGTCTTCGAGCGCCGGGGGAACGTTCCGGATGGCAGAACGCGAGGAGCCGAGTGCCTTGGGAAGAAACAGCACTCCGTAGGCGAAGACGAGGGCGAAGACCGTCTGGTAAAGGGCAGGGGCGACGGCGAGCGTGAAGAAGACGAGCGAGAGACCGACGACGACGCCGGGGACGACGTGTCCGAGGTAGGCGAACGATTCGAGGATGCCGCCGACGAACGAGCGATAGCGCGCGGCGAGGGTCGCGATCGGCAGGGCGAGCAGCACCGCGATCGCGGCGCCCGCCAGCCCGAGCCCGAGAGTCGACGCGGTGCTTTCCGCGAGCCGGGGCCACTCGAGGTCGCGATCCACGCCGAGCGTGAGCCGGATTACCAGAGCGCCGAGGGGAATCCCGATCGAGAGGGCCGCGGTGACGACGAGTCCGGCGATCGCGGCGGCCCGAGTGCGCGCACCGGCAGTGGCCAAGGTGGGTTCGGCCCCCGTCGCGGCGACGGCGCGGGCGGCCCGTCGCCGCATGAGCTGCTCCCCGGCGACGAAGACGAAGGCGAGCGCGACGAGTACGGCCGACAACGCCGCTGCAAGCACGCGATCGAGGCTGCCCTCGAAGGCGGCGTGTACGCCCCAGGTGAGCGTCGGGTACCGCAGGAGCGAGACCGCGCCGAAGTCGGCGAGCGTATAGAGCGCAGCCAGGAGTGCGCCCGCGGCGGCGGCCGGGGCGATGCGGGGGAGCGTGACTCGCAGGAGGACGCGAGCCGGGTTGGCGCCGAGCGTGCGGGCGGCATCCGCGTACCGCGAATCCGCCATGGTCAGGGCGGCGGCGACGGGCAGGGTCACGTAGGGCGCGCACGCGAGCGTCAGGATGGCGGCGGTCGGCCAGAAGCCGGAGATGCCGGGCCAGGTCGCGACCCACGCGAAGGCGGCGACGTAGGACGGTATCGCGAGGGGGAGAGTTGCCAGCGCGCGCCAGAGCGCAGGTGCGGGGAGTTTCAGTCGGGTGATGGCCCACGCGGTGGGGACGCCGATCAACAGGCACCCGACAGCGACGGTCACCGAGAGTCCGAGCGAGTTGGCGGCGAGCTCGAGGGTACGGGCGCGCCAGAGGGATGCGATGAGCCGCTCCGGGTCGGATTGGGAGAGCCTGAGCACGAGATAGCCGAGCGGGATGGCGGCGACGAGGGCCGGCAGTGTCGCGGCGACGACCAACAGCGCGGGAGGCCGACGGATCGTCCTCCCGCGCGGCGGGCCGTTGCGGGTGAGGGTCAGAGGAGTCCGACCTTCTCCAGCAGGGCGATCGTTCCGTCGAGATCCGCCAGGTCGGCGTAGTCGAGTTCCGGGCCGCGGATGTCGTCGAGCGCGGGCGCATCCGCAGGGGCGGGACCGCCCGGGATGACCGAGTACTCGGTCGTCTGCGAAACGAAGTAGTCCTGTCCTTCGACGGAGAGCAGGTAGCGCACGAACTCGAGGGCCTCGGCATTGTCGGCCGACGGGGTCAGGATGCCGGCGCCCGTGACGTTGACGAGTGCGCTCGCAGTGCCGGGCTCACCGTAACGAAGCTGGGCGCGCATGTTCTGCGCTCCCACTTCGGCCGCCTGCTGGAACCAGTAGTAGTGGTTGATCAGCCCGACATCGATCACACCCGTGTTGACTGCTTCGAGGATGGCACCGTTGCGCGGGAAGATCTGGACGTCGTTGGCGACGAGCCCACGCAGCCAGGCCTCCGCGGTGTCTTCGCCTTCGAGCACGCGGAGTGCTGTGACGAACGACTGGAAGGAAGCGTTCGTCGGAGCGATGCCGACCTGACCACGCCACTGCGGGTCGGTGAGATCGAAGACCGTTGTCGGCACCTCGTCTTCGGTCAGCTCTTCGCCGTCATAGGCGATGACGCGCGCCCGCCCGGTGAGTCCGACCCAGGTGCCGTCCGTCGAACTGTATTGCGGGTCGACGGTGTCGAGGATGTCGTCGGGGAGTTCGGCGAGCAGGCCCTCAGCGCTCAGCGCGCCGAGCGCACCCGGCTCCTGGGAGAGGAACACCTGGGCGGGAGTGCGATCTCCCTCTTCGAGGAGCTGCGCGGCCATCTCGATGCTGTTGGCGTAGCGCACCTTGATCGTGATCCCGCTCTCGGCCTCGAAGGCGTCGAGGAGCGGGCCGACGAGTTCCTCATCGCGACCCGAATACACGACGAGGGACCGGTCGTCGGGTTCGGGTGCGACGGGACTCGTCGTACAGCCGGCGAGGATGAGGGATGCCGTGATGGCCACGAGGAGGAACCTTGGGCGCGGGGAACGCATGGATGCAAAGCCTTTCCAGGGGAGGGATGCGCGAAGTGCGACAAGGTAAGGCTAGCCTAATTGGGACGAGCCGTGAGCCTCCATGGAATGCTCAGCCGGCGACGAGCTCCCGCACCACAACCGGAGGCTCGGGAGCGCTCAACAGCTCTTCGACGTCGGTGATCGCGTCGCGCAACAAAGCGACCAGCAACGTTTCGGCGTCGTCGACGCAGGCCTCTGCGATGCCCGTCACGGCGAGGGTGACGGCCGCGGCGCACCCCGAGCGGCGCAGGTCGCGCTCGCGAACCGGATGCCGATGCAGGTGATCGAGCGCCCACCTTTCGGCATGCGGAGCCGCATCGAGCGCCGTGCGGGCCGTCGCGCGCACTTCGGTCGCCGTGCCCGCGGGAAGCAGCTCGGGCACAGCGAGGAGTGCGCCCGCGAGTGCCTGTTGACGCCCCGCGCTCGCAACCGGCAGCGCGCCCGCCGCGGCGCGAACCGCGATGACCGGGGCGAGCAGACGGTGGTCGCCGCGCAGCCCGATGACGCGCGGGATGTCGGGGGCGATCTCGCTTCGCCGGGCGTCGCTGAGCTGATCGTTCACCGCGCGGGCGAGGTGCGCGAGCAGCGGATCGGTGCATTGCGGCGAGTCGCTCCACGACTCGCCCGCGAGATAGGAGGCGAACTCCATGAAGCAGGCGCCGGTCTTTGCCGACCGGTGCCGTCCGCGCGAGAGCTGCGGCATCCCGTCAGGAATGGTGTGGATCTCGATGATTCGCATCCCTGTTCCTTTCCTCGACAACCCGGCCGAGAAGCGACGACGGGGTCCAGGGCGACCCCGCCGTCGCGATCAGGGGCGCCGGCTTGGTTGGATCCGGCGCGTTGCTGTGATTCTGCTCCCGCCATCGGGGTCTGGCAAGGGTTCGGATCAATAAGCTGGCGGCACCATGCGCATCCATCTGGGTACCGACCACGCCGGCCTTGAGTTCAGCACCGACCTGCAGCACTATCTCGCGGCGCAGGGTTACGAGGTCGTCGACCACGGACCCACCGACTACGACGCGCTCGACGACTACCCGAGCTTCTGCATCAACGCCGCCCGCGCGGTCGTGCGCGACGAGCAAGACGGCGTCGCCGCACTCGGGGTTGTGTTCGGCGGCTCGGGCAACGGCGAGCAGATGGCGGCGAACAAGGTGCACGGCATCCGCGCCGCGTTGGTCTGGAGCCGCGCGACTGCGGAACTCGCCCGCGAGCACAACGCCGCGAACGTCATCGCAATCGGCGCCCGCCAGCACTCGTTCGATGAGGTGAAAGAGTTCATCGACACCTTCATCCTGACGCCGTTCTCGGGGGAGGAGCGGCACGCCCGCCGCATCGCGCAGCTCGCCGAGTACGAGACGACCGGCGCGATCTCCGGGCGCGAGATCGTCTAACGATGCCGGAGGGGCGCCCCGTTGCCTGAAGGACATAGTGTCCACCGGATCGCGCGGCAGTTCGCGCGGTCATTCACCGGCCCGCCGGTGACGGTGTCATCGCCGCAGGGGCGCTTCACAGCCGGCGCGGATCGGCTCGACGGGCACGCCATCCTGCAGGCTCGCGCGGTTGGCAAGCAGATGTTCCTCGAGTTCGACCACCACTTGTGGCTGCGGGTGCATCTCGGGATGTACGGGGCGTGGGATTTCGCGGGCGACATCGCGGTCGGTCCCATTTCTCCAGCGGAACGCGGCGGCCGCGTGGTCGGCGCCAATGAAGACTCGCCGTGGTCGATCGGTGCCCCGCGCCGCACGCGGCTGCGGATGGCGGAATCCGAAAGACTGCAGCCCGAAATCGACGTCTGGCCGCCCGAGCCCATCGGCCAGGTGCGGGTGCGGCTGCTGACCCCGGTCGCCGTCGCCGACCTGCGCGGCCCAACGGCGTGCGCCGTGCAGACGGTCGAAGAGGTCGACGCCACGATCGCGAAGCTCGGCCCCGACCCGCTCGTCGACGGAGAGGCCGGTGAGGATGCCTTCGTCGCAAACGTACGGAAGCGCAACGTCGCGATCGGGCAACTGCTGATGGACCAAGAAGTCGTGGCCGGCATCGGCAACGTCTACCGCGCCGAACTGCTGTTCCGCGCGCGGCTCGACCCGTACACGCCCGGCAAAGACATTCCCACCGACGTCGCCCGCGAGCTCTGGCGCGACTGGACCTACCTCCTCGGAGTCGGTGTCGAGACCGGTCAGATGTTCACGATGGACGGGCTCGAAGGCGACGAACTCGAACGGGCGAAAACATCCCGGGACGACCGCCACTGGGTCTACCACCGCACCGGCGAGCCGTGCCGGGTGTGCGGTACCCCCATCGCGATGGCCGAGTTGGTCGGTCGCCGCCTCTACTGGTGCCCGAAGGATCAGGTCTGACATGAGACACACTCCCCACTACCTGCTCACCGACCCCGCCGAGGTGAAGCGCCTCATCCGCCGCAACCCGTGGATGACGTACGTCTCACCGGCATCCACCGGTCTCGTCTCATCGCACTACGCGACCCTGCTCGAGGAGACCGACGACGACTCCATCGTGCTCGTCAGCCACTTCGGTCGTCCCGACGAGGTCGCCCACGAACTCGGCCAGCACGAAGTGCTCGTCGTCGTACAGGGCCCGCACGGGTACATCTCGCCCAACTGGTACGCGGAAGGCGACTTCGTACCCACCTGGAACCATGTCACCGCTCACCTCTACGGAGTGCCCGAGATCCTGAGCGATGACGAGAACTTCCGCATCCTCGGTGACCTCGTCGACCACTTCGAGAAGAGGATGCCGACGCCGATCTCGCTCGACATCGACGAAGAGAAGGCTCGCCGCATCGCCCGCGGCACCGTCGGCCTGCGCATCCGCGTGACCCGCTTCGACGCCCGCGCGAAGCTCTCCCAGAACAAAACCCCCGAAGTGCGCGAGTCGATCATTGCGGCGCTCGACGGCGACGGGCCGTACTCGGATGCCGCGCTCGCCGCCGAGATGCGACGGCTGGAGTGATCCTTCGTAACGTCTTCGACCTGCGCGGGGTACTGGACGCCGTCCGCGAGTCAAGAGCGGGG
>NZ_JANMSQ010000314.1:0-1676 GCF_031389465.1 Pseudolysinimonas sp. | reverse complement strand
TGATCGAGAAACTCGAGAAGTTCAACGGTGAAGCCCGCGTACCGATCACGCCGGGCGAGTACACCCAGCTCACCGGGCGCGCCGGTCGCCGCGGCATCGACGTCGAAGGACACGCCGTCATCCAGTGGACGGGCGGTGTCGACCCGCGCGCCGTCGCCTCGCTCGCCTCGCGGCGGTCGTATCCGCTGCACTCCAGCTTTCGGCCGACCTACAACATGGCGGTCAACCTCATCCAGCAGTTCGGACGCACCCGCACCCGTGAGGTCCTCGAACAATCGTTCGCGCAGTTCCAGGCCGACCGCGCGGTCGTCGATCTCGCCCGTCGGGTTCGCAAGCAGGAAGAGTCGCTCGGCGGCTACGCGGAGGCGATGACCTGCCACCTCGGCGAGTTCCGCGACTATTCGTCGCTCCGACGGGAACTGAGTGACCTCGAACGCAAGAACGCGCGCGCCGAGGGCCGCGGGCCGGCGGAGCACGAGAGCCGAAGCGAGCGCGATCGGCGTCAAGACAGATCGCCGACGTGCGCAAGCGGATGAAGCAGCATCCCTGCCACGCGTGCGCCGAGCGTGAGGCGCACGCCCGTTGGGCCGAGCGCTGGTGGCGCCTCAAACGGGAGACGGATCAGTTGCGCTCTCAGATTTCGGGACGCACGGGAGCGGTCGCTCTGGTGTTCGACCGCGTCACCGAAGTGTTGCAGGAGCTGGGCTACGTCAGTGCTTCTGAACGACGCGGAGACGGGGAACTCGAGGTCACCGCATCCGGCCGCGTGCTGATGCGCATCTACGGCGAGCGCGATCTTCTCGTCTCGGAGTGCCTCCGCCGCGGGTTGTGGGATGACCTCGACGTCGCGGGCCTCGCGGCACTCGCGAGCAGCCTCGTCTACGAACCGCGGCGCGAGGGTTCGGATGCCGGCGAGCGGCTGCCGCGCGGAGCCTTCCGAGCAGCTCTTGAAGCGACCGAAGCGGTGTGGGAAGAACTTCAGGCGCTCGAGATCGCGCACCGGCTGCCCGAGGGGACCGCCCCGTCACCCGGCATCGCGCTCGCGACACAACGGTGGGCGCAGGGTGCGGCGCTCGACGTCGTGCTTAGGGATGCCGAGCTGGCCGCGGGTGACTTCGTGCGGTGGATGAAGCAGGCCGTCGACCTGCTCGACCAATTGTCGATCGTCGCCGACGGTCCGCTGGGGCGTCGCGCACGTCAGGCGATCGACAGCATCCGCCGGGGGATCGTCGCCTACTCTGGGGTCTCGTGAACCAGGGTTTCGATACGCGACCGCCTGCGGCGGGCGCTACTCAACCAGCGGTTCTGCCGCTTGCTGCCGCGCTCGCCGTCGCGGCGGGTGCGGGGCTGTTGCTCGACACCGCGTTCCCCGACAAGGGCTGGTGGTTCACGGCGTTCCCGGCCATCGCGCTCGCGCTGATCGCCATGCAGGGGCGGCGAATCGGTTCCGCGATTCTCGTCGGGTTCGTCTTCGGCGCGACGTTCTCCTGGCCGCACATCGAGTGGGCGTCGGAGTTCCTCGGAGTCGTGCCCTGGTCGGCTCTCGCGGGCGTCATGACGCTCTGGAACGGCGCCGCGGGAGCGCTCATTGCCCTCGCCTACCGCTGGGTCCCCCAGGTGTGGAGTGGGCCGGCCGGTCGTCTCCTGCTTCTTCCCGCCGTCGTCGCGGGGCTCTG
>NZ_JANMSQ010000267.1:0-10969 GCF_031389465.1 Pseudolysinimonas sp. | reverse complement strand
CCGAGGACGTCGCGCGACTTCTCGCGAGCGGCGCCGACAAGGTCGGGGTGAACAGTGCCGCGATCGCCCGGCCCGAGTTGGTCGGCGAGATCGCCGACCGGTTCGGGGCTCAGGTGCTCGTGCTCTCCCTCGATGTGAAACGCAGTTCGCGCATGCCGAGCGGTTTCGTGGTGACAACCCATGGCGGTCGTACCGAAACCGATGTGGATGCCGCGGCTTGGGCCGCAGAAGCGATCGAGCGCGGCGCGGGGGAGCTGCTGGTCAACTCAATCGACGCTGACGGCACCAAGCAGGGTTTCGACCTCGAGCTCATCAGGATGGTGCGCGACCTCTCGTCGGTTCCGGTCATCGCAAGCGGCGGTGCCGGCGCGGTCGACGACTTCGCACCCGCGGTCGAAGCTGGCGCCGACGCCGTGTTGGCGGCATCCGTGTTCCACGGCGGTGAGCTGACCGTCGGCCAGGTGAAGGATGCCCTGCGGGCGGATGGAGTGTTGGTGCGATGAGAGACGACGAGCTGGTTTCCACTCTTGAGCGCGTGCGCTTCGATGCCAACGGGCTGCTCCCGGCGATCATTCAAGAGGAGTCGACGAAGCAGGTGCTCATGCTCGGCTACATGGATGCCGAAGCGCTGCGCCGAACCCTCACGGAAGGCCGTGTCACGTACTGGTCGCGCAGCCGCCAGCAGTACTGGCGCAAGGGCGACACGAGCGGCAACGTTCAGTACGTGCGAGCAGCAGCGCTCGACTGCGACGGTGACACGGTGCTGGTGACCGTCCACCAGGTCGGCCCGGCCTGTCACACGGGGGCTCACGCCTGCTTCGACGTCGACCCGCTCGATGCGAGAATCGACGGGTGAGTTCCACGACTACGACAGCCGGCAGCACGTCACGTGCTGACTTCCGCGCGGCGATTGCCGCCGGGCACCGCGTCGTCCCGGTGCTGCGCCGCTTGTTCGCCGACGGCGAGACGCCGATCGGGGTCTATCGCAAACTGGCGCTCGGCAAGCCCGGGACGTTCCTGCTCGAATCGGCGGAACAGGGCGGCATCTGGTCCCGCTGGTCGTTCGTCGGAGTCGGATCGCTCGGGGTGCTCACGCAGGCCGACGGGGTCGCCACCTGGCTCGACTATGGACTCGCTGCCGATCGCGCACTCGGGTCCGACTCGCCGAAAGGGCCGCTGGATGCCCTCGCGCACCTCTACGAACGCTGGAGTACCCCGCAGGTCGATGGCCACCCGCCGCTCACCGGGGGACTCGTCGGGTTCATCGGCTGGGAGGCCGTGCGACAGCTCGAGCGGCTGCCCGATTCCCCGCCGGCCGACTACGACGTGCCCGGTCAGGCGTTCTCGTTCGTTTCGGAGCTCGTCGCGCTCGATCACCGCACCGGCGCCGCCATCTTGATCGCCGCGGCGCTCAACGACGGTAATGACGACGAAGACGCGCTCTGGGCGGATGCTCAGGCCCGACTTGACCGCCTGCAGACCGAGCTTTCGAAGCCCTCCGAGGCCTGGCTGGCCGACGTCGACCTCAGCATCGCGCCCGAACCGATTGCGCGTACTCCGAAAGCCGGGTACCTCGCGGCGGTCGAGCGATCACGCGAGTACATTCGCGAGGGCGACGTTTTCCAGGTCGTCATCTCCCAACGCTTCGATCACGAGATCACGGCTGAGCCGATCGACGTCTACCGGGTGCTGCGCACGCTCAACCCGAGCCCCTACATGTACCTGCTCACGCTCGAGGCGCACGACGGGTCCGACTACTCGATCGTCGGATCGTCGCCGGAAGCACTCGTGAAGGTCGCTGACGGCCGGGTCATCACCCATCCGATCGCGGGGTCGAAGCCTCGGGGTGAGACTCCCGAGCAGGACGTCGATCTCGCCGACGAATTGCTGGCCGACCCGAAAGAGCAGGCGGAGCACCTCATGCTCGTTGACCTCGCTCGCAACGACCTGTCCAAGGTGTGTGTCGCGGGCTCGGTCGAAGTGACGGAGTTCATGCAGGTCGAGCGGTTCAGCCACATCATGCACCTCGTGTCGACGGTCGAGGGCAACCTGCGACCCGACGCGAACTCGATCGACGTGTTCCGGGCGACGTTCCCGGCGGGCACGCTGTCCGGTGCGCCGAAGCCGCGTGCGCTGGAGATCATCGACGAACTGGAACCCGCGCAGCGGGGCGTCTACGGGGGCGTGGTCGGCTACTTCGGCCTCGCCGGGGATGCTGACCTGGCGATCGCGATTCGCACGGCGACGATCGTCGGCGGCCTCGCGCGTGTGCAAGCCGGTGCCGGCCTGGTCGCCGATTCGGATGCCGAGAGCGAGCATCGCGAGGCGCAGAACAAGGCGGCCGCACCTCTGCGGGCGGTCGCGGTGGCGAACGCGATGCGTCGCATCCGGTGACCGGCTCGTTGTTGACCCGATGACTCGATGATCCGATGACCCCGTCTCGCCTACGCATCATCTCGCTCCTCGCCCTCGCGGTGCCGATCATTCTCACGGCCATCGCGGCGGCAACGAGCGCCGCCTTCGGCGCCCTCGCGCTCGCATCGGCCGCGGCCGGTCTCGCGATGCTGCTGGCCGGGCCTGTCTTCCGCACGATCCTCGCGGTGCTGATCGCGCTCCTCGGGGTGTGCGTCATCGTCGTCGCGATCTTCACCCCCGAGTTCGCGGCACTGACCCTGGTCGCGGTCATCGGGGGTGCGCTCCAGGTCCTGGTCGCGGCCTGGATCGCAACGACCGTGCGGCTGTGGCCGCCGACGGCGTCGCGGTACTCTCGCTCCCGGCTAGAAGGCGACCCGGCGAGCGACTGGGACGCCCTGAGCTCGGGCGACGACCCGACCGATCCGGCTCGGTAGACTGACGGGCGGTCTGAAGCTGTTCGACAGAAGCACCCCCGAGAAGGAGTTCGATAGATGAGCGACGAGAACGACCCCGGACACGGCCATTCGCCCGCGGCCTGGGTCGCCGTGGTGGTCATGCTGATCGGCATCACGGCTGGCACGTTCGCGTTCTGGTTCGACCTGCCGCTGTTCGTCTGGATCTCGGCCGGCGTGGTCGTGCTCGGTCTGGTGCTCGGTATCGTGCTTGCGAAGCTCGGCTACGGCGTCAAGGGGCCGCGCTACGCCCCGAAGAACCATTCCTGATCTACTCGCGGAGCTCGTCGCTGGCGCCGTCGACGATGCCGCCACGCGTCGGGCGACGTTCGCTCTACCCGCGGTCGAAGCCGCTGCTCTGGCGCGCCCGCCGGCCCGTGATACGCTCGCGGCGCTCGCTCCCGCCGACCGGGTGAAGGTCATCGCCGAGGTCAAGCGGGCCAGCCCGTCGCGGGGCGCTCTCGCCGAGATTGCCGACCCGGCAGCGCTTGCCGTCTCGTACCAGACGGGCGGGGCAAGCGCGATCAGTGTGCTCACCGAGGGTCGCCGATTCGGCGGCTCACTCCAGGACCTCACCGACGTGCGCGCCGCGGTCGACCTCCCGGTACTCCGCAAGGACTTCATCGCCGAGCCGTACCAAGTCTTCGAAGCGCGTGCAGCCGATGCCGATCTCGTACTGCTCATCGTTGCCGCGCTCACCCAGCCGGTGCTGCACCAGTTGCACGCGCTCATCACCGAACTCGGGATGACGCCCCTCGTCGAAGCCCACTCCGCCGAAGAGGTCGAGCGCGCGCTCGATGTCGGCGCGGCGATCGTCGGCATCAATGCCCGCGATCTCTCGACCTTCGAACTCGACCGCGACCTGTTCGGAACCCTTGCCGACCGCATCCCGTCGGGCATCATCCGAGTGGCAGAGTCTGCGGTGAAGGACCCCGCCGATGTCGCCCACTACCGTGCGGCAGGGGCGGATGTCGTGCTCATCGGCGAGGCGCTCGTCACCGGGGACGACCCCGTCGCGACCCTCAAGAGTTTCCTGGAGGCAGGAAAGTGACCACCCTTCGACAGGCTCAGGACGGCGCCGAATCCCTGCGCGACCGCCCCGGCCCGTTCTTCGACGCCTACGGCGGCCGATTCATGCCCGAGTCCCTCATCGCAGCGATCGACGAACTCGCGGCCGCATACGAGGCCGCGAAGGTCGACCCGGCGTTTGCCGCCGAACTGGCCGAACTTCACCGCACCTACACCGGCCGGCCGTCGATCATCACCGAAGTTCCGCGCTTCGCCGAACACGCCGGTGGCGCGCGCATCATCCTCAAGCGCGAAGACCTCAACCACACCGGGTCGCACAAGATCAACAACGTGCTCGGCCAGGCGCTTCTTACCAAGCGCCTCGGTAAGAAGCGTGTCATCGCTGAGACCGGAGCGGGGCAACACGGCGTTGCGACGGCGACCGCGGCCGCGCTGTTCGGGCTCGAGTGCACGATCTTCATGGGCGAGGTCGACACCCAACGCCAGGCACTCAATGTCGCGCGCATGCGCCTGCTCGGCGCCGAGGTGGTGTCGGTGACGACCGGCAGTCGCACGCTGAAGGACGCGATCAACGAGGCCTACCGCGAGTGGGTGACGAGTGTCGAGACGACCAACTACATCTTCGGAACGGCGGCTGGCCCGCATCCGTTCCCCGCAATGGTGCGCGACTTTCAGAAGATCATCGGCGAGGAGGCGCGCCAACAGGTGCTCGACCTCACCGGACGGCTGCCGGATGCCGTCATGGCCTGCGTCGGCGGCGGCTCCAATGCGATCGGTATCTTCCACGCGTTCCTCGACGATCGCAGCGTGAAGCTGTACGGAATTGAGGCGGCGGGCGACGGCGTCGACACCCCGAAGCACGCTGCGACGATCGAACGCGGTCGCCCCGGGGTACTGCACGGCTCGCGGTCGTACGTCCTGCAAGACGAAGACGGCCAGACGGTCGAGTCGCACTCGATCTCGGCGGGGCTCGACTACCCCGGCGTCGGACCCGAACACGCGGCGCTCAACGACCGCGGGCGGGCGACCTACCTCCCGGCGACCGACACCGAGGCGATGGATGCGCTCCGCCTGCTCTCGATGACCGAAGGCATCATCCCCGCCATCGAATCGGCCCACGCCCTCGCCGGGGCGCTGCGGCTGGGCCGCGAACTCGGCCCGGATGCGATCATTCTGGTGAACCTCTCCGGCCGTGGCGACAAAGACGTCGCCACGGCCCGCGCCTGGTTCAACCAGTTCGACGAGGGGGCGAAGCAGTCATGACCGTCCCAACCCTCTCGGTGGCGACCCGGATCGCCCAGAACCGTGACGACGGCCGCGGGAGCCTCATCGGCTACCTCCCGGTCGGATTCCCCGACCTCGGCACGAGTATCGACGCCGCCGTCGCCCTCGCCGAGAGCGGCGTTGACGCGCTCGAACTCGGCCTGCCCTACAGCGACCCGGTCATGGATGGCTTGGCCATCCAGAAGGCCACCGAGGCCGCGATCGCCGGCGGATTCCGGGTGCGCGACGTTTTCACCGCGGTTGAGGCGGTGCGTGCGCGCGTCGACATCCCGGTGCTCGTGATGACCTACTGGAACCCCGTTCTCCAGTACGGGGTGGATGCTTTCGCTGACGCCCTCGTGAACGCCGGGGGAGCGGGGCTCATCACCCCCGACATCACCCCTGACTCCGCCGACGAGTGGATTGCGGCCAGCGACCGCACCGGTCTCGACCGGGTCTTCCTCGCCGCCCCGTCGTCCACCGACGCACGGCTGAAGACCACCGTCGAGGCCAGTCGCGGCTTCGTCTACGCCGTCTCGACGATGGGCATCACCGGCGCGCGGCAGGATGTCGACGTGGCGGCGCGCTCGCTCGTCGCGCGCCTGCGGAGTGTCGGGCCTGCGAACGTGTGCGTCGGGATCGGCATCTCAACGGGCGATCAGGTCACCGAGGTTCTGGGCTACGCCGACGGCGCGATCGTCGGCTCGGCCCTGGTGACGGCGCTGGCCGACGGGGGCGTCGCGGGGCTCGCCGCCAAGGCCGCAGAGTTGGCGTCCGGCGCGACCGCAGCCAGGAAGTAGACTCGCCGACGTGATCCCGACGAGCCTCCCCAGCCCGCCGTCCGACTGGTCGGCCTTCGAGATCCCTTTGGGATTCATTCACGACGCGCTGGTGGGCATTTTCCCGTCGTTCCCCGAGCAACTCGTCATCCACGTCTACGCGCTTGCGATCCTCGTCGGCATCGCTGTCGCGATCATCGTGTCCAACTACCGGCTGACGGCCCGCGGCGCCGAGCCGTGGATCGTCATCGACCTGTCGATCTGGGCCGTCGTCTTCGGAATCATCGGTTCGCGCGTGTGGCACGTCGCCACGCACCCCGACGACTACTTTGCCGAGGGCAAGAACACCTGGAACGTGCTGGAGCCCGGAAGTGTGTGGGCGGTCTGGGAAGGCGGTGTCGCGATCTTCGGCGCGGTGCTTTTCGGCGCTCTCGGCGTGTACATCGCCTGTCGCCTCGCCGGGCTCCGCTTCACGGCAGCCGTCGACGCGATGGCGCCGACGCTCCTGCTCGCCCAGGCCTTCGGCCGCCTCGGCAACTACTTCAACCAGGAGCTGTTCGGCCTTCCGACCGACCTCCCGTGGGGGCTTGAGATCGATCGCCCGAACCCGGCGATCCCCGTCGGCATCCCCGAAGACGCCGTTTTCCACCCGACGTTCCTCTACGAGATCATCTGGCTGCTTGCCGGCTTCGCCGTGCTGATGCTGATCGAGAACCGCGTCTCGCTCAGCAGGGTCCACACCGGCATCGGTCGGTTCCTGCCCATCTGGCCGACCTTCGCGCGTCGAGACTCCTGGCACTGGGGCAAGATGGTTGGGCTTTACGCGATTTGGTACGGCATGGGCCGCGCCTGGTTCGAGTCGATCCGCCTCGACCCGAGCGAGACGCTGTTCGGCATCCGTTCCAACGTGTGGGGCGCGCTGGCCTTCATCCTGATCGGAATCATCATCATCGTCGTGCAGACGAAGCGGCACCCCGGCATCGAAGCGAGCGTTTACCAGCCCGGCAAGGAGTGGACGCCCGACTCTGCGGTAGACTCGGACGAAATCTATTCGGATTCCGATGAGCCCGGCGATGGCGCCGGCACGACTCCGGTGCCCGCCACAAGCGGAGCAACCCGACCATAGTCCGCCGTCGCGCACCCCTCGCGACCCCGCCTACGGATCAACACCTCGCCACCACAGCATCTTTGGGCCAGCGCCGTCCCACAGCACCATCGTGAGGACGGTACCCATGGTTCAGAGCGCATACGAACGGTTCAGCACCGTTCCGCGGGCGCAGGGGCTCTATAACCCTGCGTTCGAGAAGGACGCGTGCGGGCTCGCCATGGTTGCGACGCTTCGCGGAACGGCCGGACACGACATCGTCACGCAGGCATTGGATGCCCTGCGGCACCTCGAGCATCGCGGGGCGATCGGATCCGACGCCGGCACGGGCGACGGTGCGGGCATCATCACCCAGATCCCCGACCAGTTCCTGCGCGCGGTCGCTGGATTCGAGCTACCCCCCGTCGGGCGCTACGCGGTCGGGATGGCATTCCTGCCGACCGACAAGGCCGAACGTGACGCGCAGAAGGCGGCGATCGCGACCATCGCCGAGCAGGAGTCGCTGCGCGTGATCGGGTGGCGCGATGTGCCCACCGACCCGGCGCACCTCGGCACGCTTGCCCGCGAAGCGGCGCCCGTCTTCGAGCAGGTGTTCGTCGAGGCCACCCGCGGTGACGAAACCGGCCAGCCGCTGACCGGCATCCTGATCGACCGGTTGACCTTCCGGCTGCGTAAGCGCGCCGAGCGCGAGCTGGGCGCCTACTTCCCGTCGCTGAGCGCTCGCACCCTCGTCTACAAGGGCATGGTGACGACCCTCCAGCTGGAGCCGTTCTACCCCGACCTCTCCGACGAGCGATTCGTGTCGAAGCTCGCTCTCGTGCACTCGCGGTATTCGACGAACACCTTCCCGTCGTGGCCGCTCGCCCAGCCGTTCCGCATGATCGCGCACAACGGCGAGATCAACACGGTGCAGGGCAACCGCAACTGGATGCGTGCCCGCCAGTCGCAACTGGAAAGCGAGCTGCTCGGCGACCTCAAGCCGGTGTTCCCGATCGTCAGCCCGGGCGCATCGGATTCGGCGTCGTTCGACGAGGTCGTGGAACTGATCAACCTCGGTGGCCGGTCGCTGCCGCACGCGATGATGATGATGGTTCCGGAGGCCTGGGAGAACCAGGTCGACATCGACCCGACCCGTCGCGCCTTCTACGAGTTCCACTCGATGCTGATGGAGCCGTGGGATGGTCCCGCCGCCCTCGTCTTCACCGATGGCGAGTTCGTCGGCGCAACCCTCGACCGCAACGGACTGCGGCCCGGCCGGTTCCTGGTGACCGATGACGGCCTCGTCGTGTTGGCGAGCGAAATCGGCGTTCTCGACTTCCCAGCCGACCGCATCGTGCGCAAGGGCCGGCTGCGCCCCGGCAAGATGTTCCTCGTCGACACCGTCGCGGGGCGCATCGTCGAGGACGACGAGATCAAAGCCGAGCTCGCGGCGTCCGAACCCTGGCAGGACTGGCTTGACGAAAGCCGCATCGAACTCGCCGACCTGCCCGAGCGGGAGCACATCTCGCACACCCCGGCGTCGGTCGTGCGGCGGCAGCGTACCTTCGGCTACACCGAGGAGGAGGTGCGCATCCTCCTGACGCCGATGGCGATCAACGGAGCCGAGCCGCTCGGTGCGATGGGTTCCGACACTCCGATCGCGGTGCTGAGCGACCGCCCGCGGCTGCTGTTCGACTACTTCACCCAAGCGTTCGCCCAGGTCACCAACCCGCCGCTCGACAGCATCCGCGAAGAGGTCGTCACGAGCATGAAGCTCGGGCTTGGCCCGGAGCGCAACCTCCTCACCGCGACGCCCGAGCACGCCCGCCAGGTGGTGCTCGACTTCCCGGTCATCGATAACGACGAACTCGCGAAGATCCAACACATCGAGGGTCCAGCGGAACCGGGTCAGCGGGGACCGAAGCTGGCACGCGTGATCAGGGGGCTCTACCGCATCGACGAGGGCACCGAGGCGATGGCGCAGCGGTTGGCTCGGATGTGTGAAGAGGCCGACGACGCGATCGCCGACGGCGCGCAGTTCCTGGTGCTCTCCGACCGCGACTCGAACGCCGACCTCGCCCCGATCCCGTCACTGCTCATGCTGTCGGCGGTGCATCACCACCTCATCCGGCAGGAAACCCGCATGAAGGTCGGTCTGGTCGTCGAAGCCGGCGATGTGCGCGAGGTACACCACGTTGCGCTGCTCATCGGTTACGGGGCCTCGGCGATCAACCCGTACCTCGCGATGGAGACGGCGGAGCAGCTCGTCAACTCCGGCATGATCACCGGCATCACCGCCGAGAAGGCGGTCAAGAACCTCATCAAGGGGCTTGGTAAGGGCGTGCTCAAGATCATGTCCAAGATGGGCATCTCCGTCGTCGGGTCGTATGCCGGCGCGCAGGCCTTCGAGGCTGTGGGCTTGAGCCACGAGTTCGTCGACCAGTACTTCACCGGAACAACCAGCCTTCTCGGGGGCATCGGCATCGACGTGGTCGCGGCAGAG
The DNA here is from genome assembly GCF_031389465.1 of Pseudolysinimonas sp. Classification (GTDB taxonomy): domain Bacteria; phylum Actinomycetota; class Actinomycetes; order Actinomycetales; family Microbacteriaceae; genus Pseudolysinimonas_A. The sequence goes on along the minus strand of NZ_JANMSQ010000267.1, from coordinate 1,444 downwards.
AACGCCGCGCGACACGCCGCGGCATACCCGGAAGACGGCGCGATCATCGCGCACGAGCGGTTGCAGGTCGGCGGCGAGTACCAGTGGCGCCGCGAAGGACCACCGCACCTCTTCAACCCCGACACGGTGTTCCGGTTGCAGCACTCGACGCGCGCTCGCCGGTACGACATTTTCCGCGACTACACCCGGCTCGTCGACGAGCAGGCCGAGAACCTGATGACCCTGCGCGGGCTGTTCACGTTCAAAGACGACGAGCGCAAGCCGATTCCGCTCGACGACGTGGAGCCGATCGAGAGCATCATCGCGCGCTTCAACACGGGTGCCATGAGCTACGGGTCGATCTCGCAGGAAGCTCACGAGACTCTCGCGATCGCGATGAACCGCATCGGCGGCCGCTCCAACACGGGCGAGGGCGGCGAAGACGTCGACCGCCTCCTCGACCCCGCCCGGCGCAGCGCGATCAAGCAGGTCGCGAGCGGCCGGTTCGGCGTGACCAGCCTCTACCTGACGAATGCCACCGACATCCAGATCAAGATGGCGCAAGGCGCGAAGCCCGGCGAGGGCGGCCAGCTGATGGCGACGAAGGTCTACCCGTGGATCGCGCGCACCCGGCACTCGACTGCGGGCGTCGCGCTCATTTCGCCGCCGCCGCACCACGACATCTATTCGATCGAAGACCTCAAGCAGCTGATCTTCGACCTCAAACGGGCCAACCCGACCGCACGCATCCACGTGAAGCTCGTCTCCCAGTCGGGCATCGGCGCGGTCGCGGCGGGCGTTTCGAAGGCACTCGCCGACGTCGTACTCATCTCGGGTCATGACGGTGGCACCGGCGCGAGCCCGCTCAACTCGCTCAAGCACGCCGGCACCCCGTGGGAGATCGGCCTTGCCGAAACCCAGCAGACTCTCATGCTCAACGGCATGCGCGATCGGGTGGTGGTGCAGGTCGACGGCCAGCTCAAGACCGGTCGGGATGTCATCATCGCCGCGTTGCTCGGAGCCGAGGAGTACGGTTTCGCGACCGCGCCGCTCGTGGTGTCGGGATGCATCCTGATGCGGGTCTGCCACCTCGACACCTGCCCGGTGGGAGTCGCGACCCAGAACCCCGAACTGCGAGCCCGGTTCACCGGCAAGCCGGAGTTCATCGAAACCTTCTTCGAATACCTCGCCCAGGAGGTGCGCGAGTACCTCGCGGAACTCGGGTTCCGGTCGCTCGACGAAGCGATCGGCCGTGCCGACCTTCTGGATGTCGACCGCGCGGTCGAGCACTGGAAGGCCGACGGGCTCGATCTGAGCCCGATCCTCGTGGGGCCGGAGTTCGCAGACGACGGGCCGCGCCGCAACCGGGTGTCGCAGAAGCACGAACTCGACGAGCACTTCGATGTCGAGCTCATCCGCCGCGCCGCCGCCGCGCTCGAACACGGCCAGCCCGTGACGATCGAGT
>NZ_JANMSQ010000261.1:0-15578 GCF_031389465.1 Pseudolysinimonas sp. | reverse complement strand
GTCACCAGCGGGCCGGCTGCGACGAACATGGTGACGCCGCTGTGCGATGCCTACATGGACTCGATTCCGATGGTGTGCATCACCGGCCAGGTCAGCCGTCCGGCCATCGGCACCGATGCCTTCCAAGAGTGCGACACGGTCGGCATCACCCGCAGCGTGACCAAACACAACGAGCTCGTTATGGACCCGCAAGACATTCCCCGGCTGGTCAAAGAAGCGTTCCACATCGCCACGACCGGTCGCCCGGGGCCAGTATTGCTCGACCTGCCCAAAGACGTGCTGCAGGCCTCGATGGATTGGTATTGGCCCGAGTCGGTGGATCTGCCGGGGTACCGCGTGCCGGCCGGGCCCGATGCGGTGTCGGTGCGCCGCGCCGCAGAGATGATCTTGGCGTCGGAACGCCCGATTCTCTACGTTGGCGGCGGCATCTTGAAGGCTCGGGCCGCCGAGGTGCTGAAGGATCTTGCGGAGCTGTGCGACATTCACGTCGTCACGACGCTCATGGCGCGCGGCGCGTTCCCCGACTCGCACCCCCACCACCTCGGAATGCCGGGGATGCACGGCACGGTGCCGGCGGTGCTCGCCCTGCAGGAGAGCGACCTCATCGTCGCCCTCGGCGCACGGTTCGATGACCGCGTCACCGGTAAGGTCGCCGACTTCGCTCCCGACGCGAAGGTCGTGCACGTCGACGTCGACCCGGCCGAGATCGGCAAGATCAAGCACGCCGACGTTCCGATCGTGGGCGACCTCAAAGACGTGCTACCCGAACTGCTCGAGGCGTACGAAGCAGTGGCGAAGAAGGCCAAACCCGACACCGAGGAATGGTGGGTGCGGCTCAACCAGCTGAAGGCCAACTACCCGCTCGGCTACACCGACGACCCCGACGACGGCCTGCTTGCGCCGCAGACGGTGATCGAGCGCATCGGGCAGCTCTCCGGCCCCGAGGCGATCTACGCCGCCGGCGTCGGCCAGCACCAGATGTGGGCGGCGCAGTTCATCAAGTACGAGCGCCCCAACGCCTGGCTCAACTCGGGCGGCGCCGGAACGATGGGCTACGCGGTGCCGGCCGCGATGGGCGCCAAGGTCGCGCAGCCCGATCGCCTGGTCTGGGCGATCGACGGCGACGGATGCTTCCAGATGACCAACCAGGAACTGGCGACCTGCACGATCAACGACATCCCGATCAAGGTCGCGATCATCAACAATTCGTCGCTCGGCATGGTGCGCCAGTGGCAGTCACTGTTCTACGACGGTCGACACTCGTTCACCGACCTCGACACGGGACACACCGGAGTCGAGACCCCGACCCGCATGGTGCCCGACTTCGTGAAGCTGGCTGAGGCATACGGGGCGTTGGGTATCCGGGTGACCAAGCCCGAAGAGATCGACCCGGCGATCAAGCTGGCGATCGAGACCAACGACCGCCCCGTCGTCATCGACTTCATCGTGAGTCGCGACGCCATGGTCTGGCCGATGGTGCCGCAAGGGGTCGGCAACTCGCAGGTGCAGTACGCCCGTGATCTCGCCCCGACCTGGGAAGAGGAGTAAGCGCCAATGTCCACTCACGTGCTCTCCCTCCTCGTCGAGGACAAGCCCGGTCTGCTGACCCGCGTCGCGGGGCTGTTCGCGCGCCGCGGCTTCAACATCGAGTCGCTTGCCGTTGGGCATAGCGAGATCGAGGGCCTGTCGCGCATCACCGTCGTGGTGGATGTCGACCAGCTTCCGCTCGAGCAGGTCACCAAGCAGCTCAACAAGCTGATCAACGTCATCAAGATCGTCGAGCTCGACCCCGATGCCTCGGTGCAGCGACAGCATCTGCTCATCAAGGTCAAGGTCGACGGCAGCAGTCGCTCGCAGATCCTCGAGGCGGTGACGTTGTTCCGCGCGCGCGTCGTCGACGTCGCACCCGATGCCCTCGTGGTGGAAGTCACCGGCGACAGCGGCAAGGTGAACGCCCTGCTGCGGATGCTCGAGCCCTACGGCATCAAGGAGATTGCGCAGAGCGGCTTGCTCGCGATCGGCCGCGGCAGCAAGAGCATCACCGAACGAGTCTTCAAGAGTTAGACCGAGAAGGAAGAAAGAAAACGAAATGGCTGAGATCTTCTACGACAAAGACGCCGACCTCGCCCTGATCCAGGGCAAGAAGGTCGCGATCGTCGGCTACGGCTCGCAGGGCCACGCCCACGCGCAGAACCTGCGCGACTCGGGCGTCGAGGTCGTCATCGCGCTCAAGGACGGGTCGAAGTCGACCGCGAAGGCGACGGAGGACGGCTTCGAGGTGAAGAACGTCGCCGACGCAACCACCTGGGCCGACCTGATCATGATCTTGGCGCCCGACCAGCACCAGCGGGGCATCTGGAACGACTCGATCAAAGACAACCTCGCCGAGGGCAAGACGCTCGCTTTCGCGCACGGCTTCAACATTCGCTTCGGCTACATCGACGCGCCCGAGGGTGTCGACGTCATCCTCATCGCCCCGAAGGCCCCCGGCCACACGGTGCGTCGCGAGTTCGTCGCGGGCCGCGGCATCCCCGACATCATCGCCGTCGAGCGCGACGCGTCGGGTCACGCCTGGGATGTCGCCCTGTCGTATGCGAAGGCGATCGGCGGAACCCGCGCCGGCGTCATCAAGACGACGTTCACCGAAGAGACCGAGACCGACCTGTTCGGTGAGCAGTCGGTGCTCTGCGGAGGCACCTCGCAGCTCGTCATGTACGGCTTCGAGACTCTTGTCGAGGCCGGCTACCAGCCGGAGATCGCCTACTTCGAGGTGCTGCACGAGCTGAAGCTCATCGTCGACCTGATGTGGGAAGGCGGCATCGCCAAGCAGCGCTGGTCGGTCTCTGACACCGCCGAGTACGGCGACTACGTTTCTGGCCCGCGCGTGCTTCCCCCGTCGGTGAAGGAGAACATGCAGGCGGTGCTCGCCGACATCCAGTCGGGTGCGTTCGCGAAGCGCTTCATCGCCGATCAGGATGCCGGCGCCCCTGAGTTCCTCGAGTTGCGGGCCAAGGGTGCCGCGCACCCGATCGAGGCCACCGGCAAGGAGCTGCGGGCGTTGTTCGCCTGGAAGCAGCAGGACACCGACTACACCGAGGGCAGCGCCGCGCGCTAACCCTGTTCACCCGACACGGGGGTGGACGTCGCCGCGCGTTCACCCCCGGTCGGGAACCTTGGCGACGTGCTCCGGCTCTGCGTCGCCCTTCTCGCCGTCGTCTTAACCGTCGGGGGAGGGGTCGTCGCCGCAACTCCCGCGGCGGCCACACTACCGAAGCCGAACCCCGACGCGGTGCCGACGGTGCTGATCAATGAAGTGGCCAGCGCTTCGGCGGGGTCGGATGCCGACAGCTTCTTCGAGCTGCGCAACTGGGGTGACCAGGCCGTCGACCTCACCGGTTGGGAGGTTTTTCGGTGCAACCTCGACGGTCTGCGCAGCAACGCCGGGCGCAGCGAAGGTGACCTCACCGGCATCGTGATCGCGCCGGGGGAAATCGTCACCGTGAGCCGCGTCGGTATGCCGGGTGACGCACGATTTCTCGTCGGATTCGATGTCACCGGGTTCGGACTGTACGTGGAAGACCCCGACGATCGGCCGGTCGATCTCGTCGCCGTGTTTCCGAACGAGCCGTTCATGATGGACACCGAGTGCAGTCCGTCGGGCGGGAACCTGCCCAACGTGCTCGACTTCGCGCAGGGCGAGAGCTGGCAGCGCGTGGCGGCGACCGGTGACCCGTCGCGTGACTGGGTCGTCGCACCGTCGACCCTCGGTGCCCCGAACGCCACCCGCTCCGCAACCCGGGCGGACTCCGGTGTCGTCGTCGTCGAACTCGCGTCGATGGGACCGGGTGGCTCGGGCGACGACTTCCTCGAGCTGCGCAACGAGGGATCCGACGTCGTCGACGTCTCGGGCTGGCAACTCTTCCGCTGCACGGCGGAAGGCCGCATCCGGCCGGACACCCGTCAACTGACCATCGCTGAGGGCACCCGACTCCAGCCCGGGGAGCACTGGGTCGCGGGAGGCCCCGACTTCACGGGAGACGCCGATGCGTCCTACGGCACCTCGCTCGCCGATGCGACATCGGGTGTGCTCCTGCGGGATGCCCAGGGCGCGCTCGTCGATCGGGTCGCCATCACCGGCATCCGGGACTCGGCGTGTCAGGAACCCAAGCTGCCTCCGATCCTCGACGCTGTCGCCGGGGAGTCCTACCAACGCACCGCGGACGGGTGGGTGCTTGCACCGCGCACGCCCGGCGACGCGAATGCGACAGTCGCCGACGCCGTGTTCGATCCCGAGTTCGGATATCCGCAGGGCGATGGCAGCCCGAACCCGGGCGTCGCGATCAGTGAGGTCGCGAACGACCCCAGCCCGGATGGGCTCCCGGCGGGGTGGGTGCCGCGCAACTGGATCGAGCTCGGCAACTACGGCGACAGGCCCGTCGACATCGGCGGCTGGACGGCTTACCGCTGCACCGAAGACGGCCCCCGTGCCGTCGACCCGCAGTTCCGCGTTCCGGCGGGGACGGTCCTCGAGCCGGGCGAGACGTTCCTCGCCGCCCAGGCAGGCACGGCGGCGGCTGCCACCGCCGACGTCACCTACGACGTCGCGCTCAATCTGCTCGGTACCGGAGTGTGGCTCGCGGATGCCGATGGTGCCCGTGTCGACAGCGTCGGCATCTACGCGCAGAGCATCTTCGATGCGGCGAACATCGCGTTGAGCCCCTGTACCAAAGGGCTCGCTCTCGCCGTTCACCTGCCGGATCGCCTCCTCGAGGAGACCTTCCGCCGGACGCGTTTCACCGGTACTGACGCGGATGACTTCACGACGGGTCGGGCGACGCCCGGAGTACTCGACGCCATCCCGTGGACCGATCCGACGACCCGCGTTGCGCTGACGCCCGACCCTCTCGATCCGGTCGACGAGCCGGAGCTCGAGGAGCTCGAGGGGCAGCCGGTCGAGGTGCTCGAGGGGTGGGCCGGTTCGACCGACGGTGCACCGCTCACGGTCGAGCGAGGCGATGACGAGTCCACGCTCGATCCGGCATCCCCGGGCTCGATCGCCGACGACGGATACCGGTACCCCTACCAGCGCCTCGTGCTCAATGCCGCCGGCCTCGCTCCCGGATCCACCGTGACCTGGAGTGGACGCGGCATCGGGTCGACCGAGCTACAGCTCTCGGTGTGGACCGGGTCGCAGTGGAGACTCCTCGACGCAGGGCAGGGAGACGAGGTCATCTTGTCGGGTGACCTCGACGAGGGGGAGATTCGCGACGGGCGGGTGAGCATCCTCGTGCAGAACGGGCCGCGCACGACGCCACGCATCGTCGACCAACGGGACGCCGAACTCGAAGACCCGTCGAACTACGATCTCGCGATCGCCCACATCACCGATACTCAGTACCTCTCCGAGTCGTATCCCGACATCTACGCTCTCATGGTGAGTTGGATCGCGACCAATGCCGACGCCCGCAAGATCGAGTTCGCGACGCACACCGGCGACATTGTCGAGAACTGGGTCGATCCCGAACAGACCGACGAACGGGCGCGGCGCGAGTTCGAGCTGGCATCCGCCATCCAGTCGATCCTGGATGACGCCGGGGTGCCCAACAGCGTGCTGCCGGGAAACCACGACAACAAGCGGGGCGCCGACCACACTCTATTCAACGAGTTCTTCGGGCCAGACCGTTACGCCGGGATGCCGGAGTACGGCGGGTCGATCGCGCCCGGCGACAATCGGGCGAACTTCTCGACCTTTGAGGCTTCCGGCGCGCGGTTCCTGATGCTCTCGCTGCCCTACGCCTACGGCGAAGAAGAGCTGGTCTGGGCAGAGCAGGTCGTCACGACACATCCCGACCACAACGTCATCCTCTCGACCCACGAGCACGTCATGCCGCTGACGCTTGAAGGCACCGCGCACCGGGCCGGCTCGAACCGCTGGACCTCTCGCGGCGACGAACTGTGGGAGCGCGTCATCGCCCCGAACCGCAACGTCGTCGTCGTGCTGTCGGGTCACTTTCACGGGCTAGGCCTGCTGCGCACCGAGGATGCCGGCGGCATCCCGGGCCACGACGTCGTCGAGATCCTCGCCGACTACCAGGAATACCGCACCCACAGCGGCGAACGGGCGACCGGGTTCCAACGGATGCTGCAGCTCGACCTCGCCGGTGGCGTCATCGCCGTCGACACCTTCTCGTTGCGGCTGGAGGAGTCTTATGGCCTCGACTACGACTACCGGCAGTTCGTTCCCGACACCGGATCGCCGGCGACCCCGTCGAACGTGCGCCCCTGGCGCATCGTGGCATCCGGGCTGCAAGACCGCTACACGGAGTCCGACGACGAGTTCCTCGCGCGGGTCGCCTTTCAGTACGTCAAGTCGGTCGAGACGTTGGCGGTGGTCGCGAGCGCCCCGATCGCGAGCCCTCAGTCGTCGTGGCCGATCGGGATGCTGTAGCCGCGCTTAATGACCGTCGCGATCAGGTCGGGAACCGGCAGTGAGCGGCGCAGGCGGCTGATCGCCATGTCGACGGCGTGATCGTCGGGATCCTCGGGGAGCGCCGTCGCGAGTTCGGAGCGTGCGACGACGCGACCCGGATCCGCGAGCAGCAACCGGAACAGGGCGAGGCTCGTCGGCGAGAGGGAGGCGCTCTGCCCGTCGACCACGACGAGACGCCCGCGCAGTTCGATCGTGCCGCGCGACGTCGTCACCCGCCGGATTGCTGAGGTCTCGAGATGCTCGCAGACGAGCCGGATGAGCGCGCCCATGCGGAATCGGTGGGGCGCGATCGGTCGAATCCCGGCAGCCTCAAGGGGCGCCGCGGTAACCGGACCGACCGCAGCAGCGGTGACGCTGTCGGCGAAAGCGTCGAGAACGGCCCCCAGCTTTCCCGCCTGCTCGGCCGTGGCGAGAAGGGCGTCGACCGCGGGAGCACTCGTGAATGTCACGGCGTCGACCGAGCCCGTGCAGATCGCGTCGACGAGCCGCAGGACGCGGGTCGAGTCCTCGGGAAGACTCCACCGGTAGGGCGCCGCCGTGAGTACTCGCGCGCCGGCGTCGCGGAGGCGGTCGATTTGCTCGACATCCGGAAACCCGTGGAGTTGCACGGCGATGGTGAGTCCGGTGACGCCCTCCGCGAGTACCTGGTCGATCAGCGACGCCGTGGTCTCGTCGACGCTCATCCCCGAGTCCTCGAGTCCGGCGGCGCGGATCGCTCCCCGCGCCTTCGGGCCGCGCACGAGGATGCGGGCGCGGGTCAGTACCTCGGTGAGCTCGGCGCCGAGACCCGCAGCGTCGGCGACCTCGAACCACCGCCGCACCCCGTATGAGGTGGTCGCGAGAAACAGGTCGGGGCGTGCGTCGATGATCGCCGCGGTGTCGCGAGTCAGCTCGGCGTCATCGTCGACGGCGGCGATGCGGATCGCCGGCGCGTGCAGTACCTCGGCACCCCGCCGCTCGAACGCGGCGATGAGGTCTTCACTGCGTCGGTCGGAAGTGACGCCGATCCGGAATCCGTCGAGCTGGTCGGAGCGGAACCCCGCGGCGAGACCCGCGTCCGTCTCGACATCGGCCACGATCACTCCGTCCATGGGCGGAACGGTGTTACTCGCCGGCGAGGGCGATGACGTCCCGGGATATCCGGTCGGCTTCCTCGCCGTGGTGCATCAAGAGTACGACCTCGCCGACGACGATGACGGCGGGGGAGCCGATTCGTAGTCTCGCGCTCACCTCCGTCGCCTCGCTGAGCGTCGTGACGGTCGTGCGTTGCGAGAGCTGGGTTCCGCGTTCGACGATCGCGAGCGGCATGTCCGCGCGCATCCCGAGACGTTCGAGCCCGGCGGCCAGGTGCGGCAGGTTGCTGACCCCCATCAGCACGACGATCGTGCCGCCGAGAGCGGCGAGCGCGCTCAGCTGCGCGTCGTCGAGCGGCGCGTGCCCCGAGACGACGGTGAACATGCGGCTGACCTCGCGGTAGGTGACGGGGATGCCCGCCGCCGCGGGAACCGCGATCGCGCTCGTCACCCCGGGGATGACGATGACCGGCACGCCGGCCTCGCGACACGCGGCGACCTCTTCGCCCCCTCGGCCGAAGACGTACGGGTCGCCGCCCTTGAGGCGGGCGACGGTGCGGCCGTCGAGCGCGCTGGCGACCATGAGCCGCTCGATTTCGTGCTGCGGGATGGCGTGATGGCCGGGCGTCTTGCCGACATCCACGATCTCGGCGCCGGGCGCGTACTCGTGCAACCGCTGGTGGGGTGCCAGCCGGTCGACGTAGACGATGTCGGCTCGGGCCAACGCCTCGCGGGCGGCAAGGGTCAGCAACCCGTCGTCGCCGGGGCCTCCGCCGATCAGGGTCACGGTGCCGATCGGCGCGGTCGAGGCGGGCGCCTCCCGGAGGATCCACGTGCGGCGACCTGCGGCGGCTCGCACCATCCGCTCCTCGTCGGCGTCGGCATCGACCAGCACCACGACATCGATGCCGTCGACGCGGTCGCGCCACCCGGCGAGGTGCTTCGGGCGATCGACTCCCCGGCATCCGAGCGGAGCAACCGCGTCGGCGCCGATCGTGATCGACACCGCTGCACCCGCGTGAACGTACCGGGCGAGCGCGAACCGAGCGGATGCCGCCCCGCCGACGATAAGCACGGTGCGGCCGGCGAGCTCGAGGTCGAGTTCCATCAGTCCGCTCCGCGGGTCGGGATCGTGGTGCCCGAGATCAGCACCGACTCACGCTCTTCGGGGGTGGCCGGGCGCGGTTGGCCGCGTTCGCGCACCTGCACGACGCCGGGGTCAGCCGTCTCGGGCGCGTTGACGAACGACCGGAACCGCCGCAGCCGCTCCGGATCCGCCAGGGTCGCTGCCCATTCGTCCTCGTAGTTGTCGACGTGCTCGGCCATCGCGAGCTCGAGGTCCGCCCCGATTCCGAGACTGTCGTCGCACACCACGGCGTGCACGTGGGCGAGCCCACCCTCGAGCTCTTCCTGCCAGCGCGCGGTGCGCTGCAGGCGGTCGGCGGTGCGGATGTAGTACATCAGGTAGCGGTCGATGTAGCGGATGAGGGTGTCGTGGTCGAGATCCTGCGCGAGCAGTTCGGCGTGCACCGGCTGGAAGCCGCCGTTGCCGCCAACGTAGAGGTTCCATCCGGTGTCGGTCGCGATGACGCCGATGTCCTTGCCGCGCGCTTCGGCGCACTCACGCGCGCAGCCCGAGACCCCGAACTTGAGCTTGTGCGGCGAGCGGAGCCCGCGGTAGCGCAGCTCCAGCTCGACCGCCATGCCGACTGCGTCCTGAACGCCGAACCGGCACCAGGTCGATCCGACGCACGACTTGACCGTACGCAACGACTTTCCGTACGCCTGACCCGACTCGAAGCCGGCATCGACGAGGATGCGCCAGATGTCGGGCAGCTGCTCGAGCCGCGCGCCGAACATGTCGATCCGCTGCCCGCCGGTGATCTTCGTGTAGAGATCGAATTGAGCAGCGACCTCGGCGATGACCCGGAGCTTCTCAGGCGAGATCTCGCCGCCCGGGATGCGCGGCACGACCGAGTAGGTGCCATCCTTTTGCATGTTGGCGAGTGCGCGGTCGTTGGTGTCCTGGAGCGCACCGCGACCGGCGTCGAGGATGTACTCGGAGTGCTGGCTGGCGAGGATCGAGGCGACCGCGGGCTTGCAGATGTCGCAGCCGTATCCGGTGCCGAAGCGCTCCATGATCTGCTCGAACGAGGTGAGTTCGAGAATGCGCACGGACTCGAAGAGTTCGCTGCGGCTGAGTTCGAAGTGCTCGCAGAGCGCGCGCGAGACGGTGATCCCGGCGCGCGTCAGCTCGGTCTCGAGGATCTTCTTGACGAGCGGCACGCAGGAGCCGCACTGCGTGCCCGCGCGGGTGCACGTCTTCAGCTCGCCGAGGTCGGTGCAGGCCTCGCCGTGGTCGCCACGGGCTGCCGCGCGCACGGTGCCGACCGAGACGTTGTTGCACGAGCACAGCGGGGCGTCGTCGGGCAGGTCGCCGCCTGCAGGCGGTTCGGCACCGGCCGCCGCGAGGTAGGCCCCCGGTTCCGCAGGCAGTTCCCGGCCGAGCAGTGGGCGCAACGACGTGTAGGGGGCGGCGTCGCCCACGAACATGCCGCCGAGCAGCGTCGTCGCGTCGTCGGAGACGACGATCTTCTGGTACAGGCCGCGCGCGGGGTCGGCGTACACGACCTCGAGGGCGCCCGGCGAGAGAGCCCGGGCGTCGCCGAACGAGGCGACCTCGACCCCCGACAGCTTGAGCTTGGTGGCGTCGTCGATTCCGGGGAAATCGGCGCTTCCGCCGGACAGGCGATCGGCGACGACTTCGGCCATCGCATTAGCGGGGGCGACGAGGCCGACGCAGACCCCGTCGATGCTGGCGACCTCGCCGATCGCCCAGATTCCCGGTTCCGAGGATGCGCACGCCGCGTCGATGACGACGCCGCCGCGCGGTCCGATCTCGAGCCCGGCGGCGCGGGCGAGTTCGTCGCGCGGGGCGATGCCGATCGCGAAGACGACGAGGTCGGCGTGCAGCGCGCGGCCGTCGCCGAGTTCGACGCCGACGACCCGACCCGACGGTGCGAGCACCACCGAGCTCGGGCGGGTGCCGAGGGCGAGCTCGATCTGCTGCGCCATGATGAGCCGGCCGAGCGCCTGGCCCGCGCCTTCGTCGAGCTGGGCCGACATGAGCCACGCGCCCGAGTGCACGACGGTGACGCGACCCCCGAGCCGGGAGAGTCCACCGGCCGCCTCGAGCCCCAACAGACCGCCCCCGACGACGACGACGTTCGGGGCACGCCCGAGGGTCGTGCGCAGGTCGAGCATCTCCGCGACGATGGCATCGACATCGTCGATCGTGCGATAGACCCGGCCGGCGTCGGCATCCGGGATGTCGGGAACCGTCGCGCGGGAACCGGTTGCGAGCACCAGGTCGTCGTAGTTGACGAGTTCGCCGTCGGCGAGTGTCACGGTCTGCGCCGCCGGATCGATCGCGACGACGGGGCTGCTGCCGCGATAGCGGATGCCCGCGTGTTGCCACACGGTGCCGTCGGCGAGGGTGAGATCGGTGGTCGGATCGTCGAGCCGGCGGGAGAGCGCGACGCGGTCGTATGGCAGGTACGTTTCGTCGCCGAGCACGGTCACGTCGAGGTCTACGACTCCGTCGACCGCATCCCGGGCGGCGATGGCGTCTGCGAGGCGATGGGCCGCGGGGCCGCCGCCGACGACGACGACGCGCCTGGGCGTGCGGTCGTGCGAGCTCATGGGCGTTTCCTCTCGGGCCGTTGTCGCTCACGGTACGTGGCTCGCGTTTCGTCGCCGTTGCCCCCGTGTAACAGTGTGTGACTGGCACCTCACGCTTCGCCGACACCACCGTGAGGCAGCTGTCACACGTTCGTCACCGCAGATGCGACTGCCCGAAATGCGAACTGCCTAGGCTGCGCAGCAGAAGATCCTGATTCGCAGCAGAGGTGCCTTGGGAGTACACGATGACCGATACCGCCACGACGGCCATCACCGCCATGTGGATGGACGTCTGCGGCCTCGACGATCTCGAGCCATTCTGGGGTGAAGCGGCGCTCGTCTCCGGCCACCAGGTTGCGATCGTGCGGTTGCCCGGTGACCGGGTGTTCGCGGTCGGCAATCTCGATCCGGTCGCGGGGGCGTACGTCATGTCGCGCGGCATCGTCGGTTCCCGCGGAGACCGCCCGACGATCGCATCCCCGTTGCACAAAGAGGTCTACGACCTTGAGTCCGGTGAGCGACTCGGCGCTGACGGCCCCGGGCTCGGCAGTTACCCGGTGCGGTTCGTCGACGGTCGAGTCGAAGTGCTCGTCGCGCGGCCGCACGAGGGGACCGGCGAGTGACGGGCGCGGTGCTCGTCGCGGCGTCGCACGGAACGAGTGACCCGGCGGGCCAACGGGCGGTCGCCGCACTCGTGTCGACGGTCGCCGAGCGGGTTACTGATTTCAGGGTGCGCGAAGCGTTCGTCGACGTCCAGACCCCCGACGTCTCTGCGGTTCTCGACTCCATCTCCGCCACTCCCGTCGTCGTCGTACCCCTGCTCCTGTCCTCCGGTTACCACGTACGTGTCGATCTCGCGCGCGTCGCGAGCGCCGCGGCGAACCCGACCGTCGTCGTCACCGACGCCCTCGGGCCGGATCCGCGACTGGTATCGATCCTCGAACGACGGCTCGCCGACATCGCGCTCGCGGACGACGACGTGCTCGTCCTGGCGGCCGCCGGATCAAGTGACGGCCGGGCAGTCGACGACTGTCGGCTGGTCGCTGCTGCGTTGGGCGAACGGCTCGGTCGAGCGGTGCAAGCCGCCTTCATCTCTGCCGCGCAGCCCGAGCTGAAGTCGGCGATCTCACAAGCGCGTGCCGACGGTGCTCCGCGCGTCGTGGTCGTCAGCTACCTGCTCGCGCCGGGCTACTTCGCCGACCTCGCGGCGGCGGCCGGAGGCGACGTGACGACCCCGCCGTTGCTCATCGACGGGGACCCCGCGCCGGCGGAGCTCGTCGACATCGTGATCGAGCGCTACCAGGCGGCTCATGTGTCGGGCGTGTTACCGACCCCTCTCGACCGCGCTCCGACGGTGTGACCAGGTGGTGACCGAACGGTAACCGCGACAGCCAGTCGCCGAAACACGGCATGGCTAGCGTCGACCGCATCCACTTCCCTCACCTCGACGAAGGACTACTGATGGCTTCCTCCACAGCAACAGAAAGTGCCGCACCGGCGCTCGAATCCCCGGCGCTCGTCCACCGACCCGGTCGCGTGATCGACAACTGGGACCCCGAGAACCACGTTCAGTGGGAGGGCGGCGGTCGTGCGATCGCGAGCCTCAACCTGCGCTGGTCGATCTTCGCCGAGTTCCTCGGCTTCATCGTCTGGCAGCTCTGGAGCATCGTTGTCGTTCAGCTTCCGGCCGCCGGCTTCACCTTCGACATCGGCCAGACGTTCTGGCTCATTTCGATGCCCGCGCTCGTCGGCGCCACCCTGCGCTTCCCGTACACGTTCCTCGTGCCGAAGCTCGGTGGCCGCAACTGGACGATCATCTCGGCGGCACTTCTGCTGATCCCGACGATCTCGCTCGGTTTCGCGGTGAGCAACCCCGAGACGCCGTTCGGCGTCATGCTGTTGATTGCGGCGCTCGCCGGTTTCGGTGGTGGCAACTTCGCCTCGTCGATGTCGAACATCAACTTCTTCTTCCCGCAGCGGGAGAAGGGCGTGGCGCTCGGCCTCAACGCGGCCGGCGGCAACATCGGTGTCGCGGTGGCGCAGATCGTCGTTCCGTTCGTCATCGTGATCGGCGCGGTCGGTGCGACCAAGAACATCGCGCTGGCCGGATGGTTCTGGATCCCGTTCATCCTCATCGCGATCTTCGGCGCCTACAAGTTCATGCACAACCTGTCGAATGCCAAGGCCGACTTCGCGGCCTCCGCTGCCGCGCTGCGCGACCCGCACACCTGGATCATGTCGGTGCTCTACATCGGCACGTTCGGTTCGTTCATCGGGTTCGCCAGCGTGTTCCCGAAGCTCATCGCGACGCAATTCCCCGAGTACTCGTCATTCCAGGTCGGGGCGGCTGGCATCACGCTCGCCTTCCTCGGTGCCCTCGTCGGATCGCTCTCGCGGCCCTTCGGCGGCAAGCTCGCCGACCGGTTCGGCGGGGCGAAGGTCACGGTGCTCGCTTTCACGGCCATGGCCGTGGGCGCCCTCGCGGTCGTGCTGACCCTCCCGGTCGGCAACTTCTGGCTGTTCCTCGGAACGTTCCTGTTCATCTTCGCCGCGACCGGCATCGGCAACGGGTCGACCTACCGCATGATCCCGAGCATCTTCTCGGCCCGCAGCGGCGTGAAGGACGCGCACATCAACTCCGGCGACGTCAGTACGGTGCGCAAGACGTCTGCGGCGATCGGCATCATCTCGGCGATCGGTGCGTACGGCGGATTCATCATCCCGCAGGTGCTCGGTCTGTCACTGTCGGCGACCAGCAGCTACGCCACCGCGATCTACTGCTTCATCGGTGCCTACGTGGTGTTCATCGCGATTACGGCGTTCTTCTACCTGCGTCGAAGTGGCGCGGTTGCGGGGCAGCGCGTCTAATGAGCACCGCATCCACCGGGGTCGACACCGCGTCGCATTGTCCGTACTGCGCCTTGCAGTGCGCGATGACACTGACGCGCGTCTCGACCCCGGTGGATGTCACCTTGACGGTCAGCGGCCGGGATTTCCCGACCAACCGCGGGGGCCTGTGCAAGAAGGGCTGGACGGCCGCGGAGCTGTTGCAGTCCGGTGATCGGCTGACCGAACCGATGATGCGCACGGCGTCCGGCAGCTTCCGGTCGGCGACCTGGGAGGAGGCTCTCGACTTCGTCGCGGCGAAGGTGCACGAGATCCGTGAGGAGTCGGGCCCAGACGCGGTCGGCGTATTCGGCGGCGGCGGGCTCACCAACGAGAAGGCGTACCAGCTCGGCAAGTTCGCCCGGATCGCCCTCGGTACCTCGCGGATCGACTACAACGGCAGGTTCTGCATGTCGTCGGCCGCGGCGGCCGGGATGCGGGCCTTCGGCCTCGACCGCGGGCTGCCGTTTCCGCTTGAAGCCCTCGACGACGCCGACGTGATCCTGCTGCTCGGCACGAACGTCGCCGAGACGATGCCGCCCTTCATCGGCCACCTCGAGGGCGTGCGCGGCCGTGGCGGCCTGATCGTCGTCGACCCGCGGCGCACCGCGACCGCACGGCTCACCGACGACGGTGGCGGCATGCACGTGCAGTCGGCTCCCGGCACCGACCTCGTGCTGTTGCTCGGTCTCGCCCACGTCGTGCTCGCCGAAAGTCTCGCCGACCTGGCCTATCTCGAGGCGCGCACGGTGGGGCTCGATCGGGTACGGCGGGATGTCGCGGCCTGGTGGCCGGAGCGGGTGCAGAGTGTGACTGGGGTTCCGGTCGCCACCATTCGTGCGGTGGCTCGGCGCCTCGCGGCCGCGGACGGCGCCTACGTGCTGACCGGACGCGGCGTCGAGCAGCATGCCGACGGCACCGACACCGCGACGGCGGCCATCAACCTCTCGCTGCTCCTCGGGCTGGTCGGCTCCGAACACTCCGGATACGGCACGCTCACCGGGCAGGGAAACGGGCAGGGTGGCCGCGAGCACGGACAGAAGGCCGACCAGCTTCCCGGCTACCGCAAGATCACCGATCCGGCGGCGCGCGAGCACGTCGCTGCGGTCTGGGGAGTCGAGCCCGACTCGATCCCGGGGCCCGGGGTGCCTGCTGTCGAGCTGCTCGCCGAACTCGGCGCGCCGGGTCGCATCCGTGCCTTCTTCGTGCACGGCTCGAACGTCGTCATCTCCGCGCCGGATGCGGGTGCCGTGCGCGCCGGATTGCAAGCGCTCGACCTGCTTGTGGTGAGCGACTTCTTCCTCTCTGAGACGGCGCAGCTCGCCGACGTCGTGCTCCCGGTTCCCCAGTGGGCCGAGGAGGAGGGCACGATGACCTCCCTCGAGGGTCGGGTGCTGCGCCGCAGGCGGGCGATCGATCCGCCTTCGGGTGTGCGCGACGAACTGTGG
>NZ_JANMSQ010000250.1:0-13841 GCF_031389465.1 Pseudolysinimonas sp. | reverse complement strand
CGCTCGGCCCGGCGATCCGGTTGAGTCGTCGGTCGGACGGAACCCGCAGCGGGTTAGAGTCCGCAGAGATCGGAACGGTCATCGCGTCGCGAACTCCCGCAACCTCTCCGCGTCGCCTCGGAGGTCGCCGAGAGTAAGGGTCAGCACCGGGCGGCCCGCGGCGGCGAGCACACTCGCGTCGCCGGCAGCCTGGGCCGTGATCAGCTGCCCGAACGTGAAGGGGCGGTCGGGAATCTCGAGGTCGGTCTGGCCCGCTCCCAGGATCTGCAGGAAGGTGCCGAACGCGGGGCCACCCTTGTGGTACTGACCGGTCGAGTGCAGGAAGCGCGGCCCCCAGCCAAAGGTCACCGGGCGACCGGTCTTCGCCGCAAGCAGAGCGCGGAGTTGCTCCAACTCCGGGTGCGCAATGCGGTCGAGGTAGACCTGAACGGAGAGGTAGCCATCAGCGGGGATCGTCGCGAGCAGGGCGGCGAGGGCCGCATCCACGGTCTGCTCAGTCGGCAGATCGAGACCCGCAGTCGTGACGCCGACGGTGCCGTCGGTGAACACCGGGGGAGTGGGCGGCGCGAGGTCGTCGATGAGGGCTCGGGCCGCGATCTTCGCCGACTCGACGTCGGGCTGGTCGAAAGGATTGATGCCGAGGATGCGCCCGGCGACCACCGTTGCGTACTCCCACGTGAGCAGCTGGGCTCCCAGGCTGCCGGCAATCTCCACATCGCCGTCAGAGACCTCGTGCGTGGCACGCGCGTCCTTGACCAGGCGGATCACCTGGAGATCAGCCAGGTCGAGATCGAGCTCCGGTGCGTCGAGTTCGAGCACGACGGGGAGCAGGCCCTTGCCCTCTTTGCCCGTGGATTCGGCGATGAGCTGTTCGGCCCAGTCGGCGAAGCCGACGATGTGGGTGCCGTCAGCGATGATGCCGATCTTGTCTTTGAGCGGGCGCGTTCCCGCGAGGACGGCACCGAGCACGAGCCCGGGGTTGTCTTCGGAGTCCAGCGCGAGCGTGTAGCTGACGGCATCCGCCTCGTCGAGCAACTGGCCGACGTCGACGCCGGCGAGGCCGCAGGGGACGAGGCCGAATGCGGTCAGCGCGGAGTAGCGACCGCCGACGTTCGGGTCGGCGTTGAATACGCGGTAGCCGTCGGCTCGGGCCGACACATCGAGCGGCGAGCCCGGGTCGGTCACGATGACGATGCGCTCGATAGGGTCGATGCCCGCAGCCGCGAACGCCGCGGCGAACACCCGTTTGTGGCTGTCGGTCTCGACCGTAGACCCTGACTTCGACGAGATGACGACGACGGTCGACGCGAGAGGTCCGGAGAGAGCGCCGGTGACCTGCTCGGGATGCGTCGAGTCGAGCACGACAAGCTCGACCCCGTACGTCTTCGTGATGACTTCAGGGGCGAGCGACGAGCCGCCCATTCCGCACAGGACGACGCGGTGGACGCCCTTTGCGGCGAGATCCTCGCGCAGCGCCTCGATGTCGTCGAGCAAGCCGCGGGAGACGGCAACGGCTTCGGTCCACCCGAGGCGCACGGCGGCTTCGGCCTCAGCGGCCGCGCCCCAGAGCGTCGGGTCTTGCGCGGTGATCGCGCCGGCAACCCCGTCCGAGACGAGCTGCGGGACGACCCGTTCGATCGCGGCTGCGGCGGCACCGGTCGCCGCGATCGTGACCGTCACTTCGCGGCCTCGAGTGCGGCAGTGACGGTGTCGAGCAACTCGTTCCAGGACACGATGAACTTCTCGACGCCCTCCTTTTCGAGGAGAGCGGTCACCTGGTCGTAGTCGACACCGACGGCGGCCAAGTCGTCGAGCACCTGCTGCGCTTGGGCATAGGACCCGGTGACGGCGTCCCCGTGAAGCGGCGCGTGTTCGAACGTCGCCTCGAGGGTCTTCTCGGGCATCGTGTTGACGACGCCGGAGACGGCGAGCTCCGTGACGTAGAGGGTGTCGGGCAGGGTCGGGTCCTTGACGCCGGTCGACGCCCACAGCGGCCGCTGGGGGTTGCCGCCGAGGGCGAGCAGGGCCTTGGCGCGCTCGGTCGAGAACTCCTGCTCGAAGAGCTGGTAAGCGAGTTGGGCGTTGGCGATGCCCGCCTTGCTCTTGAGCGCGAGGGCCTCAGCGGTTCCGATCGCTTCGAGTTGCTTGTCGATCTCGGTGTCGACCCGCGACACGAAGAACGAGGCGACCGAGTGGATGGTCGAAATGTCGATTCCTGCCGCGTTCGCCTTCTCGAGGCCCGCGAGGTAAGCCTGGATGACCGCGCGGTGGCGGTCGAGACTGAAGATCAGGGTGACGTTGACGCTGATTCCGGCCGCAATCGTCGCGGTGATGGCTTCGAGGCCCTCAACCGTTGCCGGGATCTTGATCATCGCGTTCGGCTTGGCGACCTTCGCCCAGAGCTGCTGCGCCTGGGCGATCGTGCCCGCGGCGTCGTGCGCGAGGCCCGGTTCCACCTCGATCGAAACTCGGCCGTCGAGACCGCCGGAGCGGGCGTAGACCGGCGCGAAGATCTCCGACGCAGCGGCGACGTCATCCGTCGTGATCTCGAAGACGGCGTCGGCGACCGAGGTGCCGGCCTTCGCGAGGGCCGAGACCTGCTCGTCGTAGGCCTGACCCTTCGCCAGAGCCCCGGCGAAGATCGTCGGGTTGGTCGTGACGCCGACGACGTCACGCTCGTCGATGAGCTTCTGGAGCCCACCGGAGGCGATGCGTTCGCGGGAGAGGTCGTCGAGCCAGATGCTGACGCCGAGTGCGGAGAGCTGCTGAGTGTTGGTGGTCATGGGAGATGCCTCTCAGCTCGCCGCAGCGAGCGATTCCTTCGCGGCCGCGATGACGGCCTCAGTGGTGATGCCGAATTCGCGGTACAGGGTCTTGTAGTCGGCGGATGCGCCGAAGTGTTCGATCGAGACGCTCCGGCCGGCGTCGCCGACGTACGGAAGCCAGGTGAGCCCCAGTCCCGCCTCGACAGAGACGCGGGCGTGTACCGCCGCCGGGAGCACGGACTCGCGGTAGGCCGCGTCCTGCTCCTCGAACCACTCCTGGCACGGCACCGACACGACGCTCGCAGCGATCCCGTCGGCTTCGAGCGCGGCAGCCGCCTCAACGGCGAACTGCACCTCCGAGCCCGAGCCCATCAGGATGACGTCGGGCGTGGCCTTCGATGCCGCGACGAGCACGTAGGCACCCTTCGCGACTCCCGAGGCGTCAGCCGTCTTGTCACGGTCGAACACCGGCAGGTTCTGACGGCTGAGGGCGATACCCGCAGGCCCATTGCGGCGTTCGAGCATCGTCTTCCACGCCCAGGCGACCTCGTTGGCATCGGCGGGGCGCACGACATCGAGGCCCGGGATGGCGCGCAGGGTCGTGAGCTGCTCGATCGGCTGGTGCGTCGGACCGTCTTCGCCCAGCGCGACCGAGTCGTGCGTCCAGACGAAGATCGACGGCGCCCCCATCAGCGCCGCAAGCCGCACTGCGGGCCGCATGTAGTCGCTGAAGATGAGGAAGGTACCGCCGAACGGGCGCGTGTTGCCGTGCAGCACGATGCCGTTGAGGATCGCCGCCATGGCGTGCTCGCGGATGCCGAAGTGCAACACCCGGCCGTACGGCTCGCCCGTCCACTCGTGCGTCGAGTGCTCACTCGGGATGAACGAGCGCGCGCCCTCGATGGTCGTGTTGTTCGACTCCGCGAGGTCGGCCGAGCCGCCCCAGAGTTCCGGGATCACGGCGCCGAGAGCCGAGAGCACCTTGCCGCTGGCGGCGCGGGTCGAGACTTCCTTGTCCGCGGCGAAGACCGGAAGGGCCTCTTCGACGCCGTCAGGTAGCACGCCGGTCAGAACCCGGTCGAGCAGCTGCTTGCGTTCGGGGTTGGCTGCGGCCCAGGCGTCGAAGCCCTTCTGCCACTCCGCGTGTTCCGCGGCCCCCCGGTCGAGCGCCTTTCGGGTGTGCGCGATGACCTCGTCGGCGACATCGAAGTGCTTTTCGGGGTCGAAGCCGAGCACCTCCTTGGTCGCAGCAAGTTCCTCGGCGCCCAGAGCCGAACCGTGGATCTTTCCGGTGTTCTGCTTCTTCGGCGCGGGCCAGCCGATGATCGTCTTGAGGATGATGATCGATGGCTTGGAGATCTCGGCCTTGGCCGCCTCGATCGCTCGATGCAGTTCGGCAACGTCTTCGACGTATTCGCCGGTCTTCTTCCAATCCACCGTCTGAACGTGCCAGTCATACGACCCGTAGCGAGCCGCGACATCTTCGGTGAAGGCGATGTTGGTGTCGTCTTCAATGGAGATCTGGTTCGCGTCGTAGATCACGACGAGATTGCCGAGCTGCTGGTGGCCGGCGAGCGACGAGGCCTCGCTGGTCAGTCCCTCCTGAAGGTCGCCATCGGAGGCGATCACGTAAACGAAGTGGTCGAACGGGCTGGTGCCGGCCTCGGCATTGGGGTCGAACAGCCCCCGCTCGAAACGCGATGCGTAGGCGAACCCGACAGCGGAGGCGAGACCCTGGCCGAGCGGGCCGGTGGTGATCTCGACGCCGTCCGTGTGGCCGTACTCGGGGTGGCCCGGAGTCTTCGAGCCCCAGGTGCGCAGCGCCTTCAAGTCGTCGAGTTCGAGACCGTAGCCGCCGAGATAGAGCTGCACGTACTGCGTCAGTGAAGAGTGACCTGCGGAGAGGATGAAGCGGTCGCGCCCGATCCACTCGTTGTCGCTCGGGTCGCGACGCATGACCTTCTGAAAGAGCAGGTAGGCGGCGGGGGCGAGGCTCATCGCCGTGCCCGGATGCCCGTTCCCGACCTTCTCAACGGCGTCAGCCGCAAGGATTCGAGCTGTGTCGACGGCGGTGTTGTCGACGTCATCCCAAGAGAGTTCTGGCACGGAAAAGGGGCCTTTCGCAGTGGGGAACGGTCCGGGTGGCTGGGACCACTGTCCAGCATACCGAGGCGGCAACCCTCCCTTCCCGCGCTCGACTCGGGGCGCAATGACCGTCGCTTAGACTGGCCGCGAACGCCGAACGATCCGAGGAGCCATGCAGGGAGCCGTCGACAGCCCGGTCGAGACCCCCCGAGGGGTCCGGATCGGACCCGTTCGAAAACTGAAGGCCTACGTCGCCCTCACCAAGCCTCGCGTCATCGAACTGTTGCTGGTGACCACGGCCCCGGTCATGATCCTCGCGGCGCGTGGCATCCCGGATCTCTGGCTCGTCCTCGCCACCCTCGTCGGCGGCACCTTCTCGGCCGCGTCAGCGAACGCCTTCAACTGCTACATCGACCGCGACATCGACAAAGTCATGAAACGCACGAGCAAGCGTCCGCTCGTCACGGGGGAACTCACGCCCCGCGAAGCGCTGATCTTCGCCTTCGCAACCGGGATCGCCTCGATTGCGTTCCTCTGGGCCTTTACGACCTGGCTCGCCGCGGTGCTTTCGCTCGTCGCGATCCTCTACTACGTGTTCGTGTACACACTTCTGCTCAAGCGCCGCACCCCGCAGAACATCGTGTGGGGTGGAGCAGCCGGCTGTATGCCGGTGCTCATCGGTTGGGCCGCCGTCACCGGTTCGCTCGACTGGACGCCGGTCATCCTGTTCGCGATCGTCTTCCTCTGGACGCCGCCGCACTACTGGCCGCTGTCGATGCGGTATCAGGACGACTATGCGGCCGCGTCGGTGCCCATGCTCTCCGTCGTGCGCGGCCGGCTGGCCGTTGGCCTGCAGGTCGTGCTGTACGCCTGGGCGACTGTCGTCTGCTCACTGCTTCTCGTGCCCGTGGCGCCGATGGGCGTTCTCTACGCAGCCGTAGCGGCCCTGTCGGGCGCCTGGTTCGTCGTCGAGTCGCACCGCTTGTACGCGGGAGCGGTTCGGGGCGAGGAGCTCAAGCCCATGCGCGTCTTCCATGCGTCAATCACCTACCTGACGCTCGTCTTCGTCGCGGTCGGCCTCGACCCGCTGCTGCATCTGCCGATCCCATTCTGAGCCGGGGGAAAGCGGCTCAGGGTGCGGTGGGTGCGGTCATCCAGAGGAACGCATTGACCCGTTCGATGTTGTCGTCGCCGTACGGGGCGTTTGGCACGACACCTTCGTCGCTCCAGTCGCGCAGGACGCCGACGGTGACATCGGGAGCCCCTTCGAGAACCGGGATCTGGTCGTCGTGGAGCGACGGGTCGTTTGCGACGATCTCGACGGCCGCCGCGAGATCGCCCAGGATCCGGTTCTCGAATGCCGCTTGCTCCATGCCTCGCCAGACGAGCAGGTTGACGTTCACAATCGTGACCGCGGCTGTCAGGAAGGCGGCGGTCAGGCGGGCTGCGCCGCGAAGCCGCCACAGCCGATCGATGATGAGCAGGACGGCGGGCAAGCTCATGATCGCGACCACGTAGACGTATCGTTCCGCCGCCGCGGCTTGGATCACCATCCCGCCCCGCGAGAGCGAGGTCAACCCGGCGAAAACGACGACTCCCACCAGGAGCGCATACGCGAGTGCGGGCTGCTTCAGCCAACTGCTTCGCTCGCGCCACACCCACGCCAAGATCCCGAGCGCAATGAACGGACCCAGCACGGCTGCCCCGACCCATTGACCGTACGCCGCCGCGATGACGACAGCGAAGAAGACCGGAACCGCGGTGAGGTACTCGATCCCGTGCGGCGCGAGCACGTCAGGACCCGGCCCTCGCACCAGCAAGAACCAAGCGAGATAGATCGCGGCGGCGGGTGCCAAGACCGCCACGGCACGCCACAGGCCATGCCTGACGATGGCAACGATCCCGGCCGCTGCCAGGATCGGCAATCCGGTGCTGGCGAACGGAAGACAGGCAATGGCGAGTGCTCCTGCTCCGAGCGCAACCGGCAGGGTCAGCCGCTCCCGGTCGAGAAGCAAGAGTGCGCCTAGTGCCAGCGCCATCGATCCCATAAAGCCAACCTGGAAGGCCCAGAGCAGATTCTCCGCCGCGGCTCCGAACAGCAGGACTGTCGTTGCGCCGAGGGTCGCGAGCCACGGTGAAACCCCGACTCGCAGAACCAGCCGCCACGCGAGGTGCACGACGGCGAGGTGCGCCACGATCGCCGGAAGGAGGTAGGGGAGGTAGGTCGACAACCCGAAGACCTGGAATAGCCCGGTGAAGATCAGCGTCGCGACCGAGTTCCAATGACCGACGTGGCTGCGCATCGGGTCGGTCAGGGTCAGCATCGTCCAGTCGTCGTTGACGAACGACTGACCCTGGCCGATGACGACCAGGACGACGAATCCGAGGATGAGTGTCGCGACGTGAACCCGGCCCGGGGTCAAGAGGAACCGCCGCGGCGCGTCAGATTGTGCCTTCATCGATGGCGCTCCGGATCCAAGGGATCACCTCGTCAAGCATGTCGTCCAAGGTCGTGGTGGCCTCGAAGCCGAGCACGGTCTTCGCCTTCGTGACATCGGGGACCCGCTTCTGCACGTCGTGTTCGAATCCAGGATCGTGGGCGAGAGCCAGCGGTCGATCGGGTCCGTTGATCTTGCGCCAGATGACCTCGGCGAGTTCGGTGACGGTGTGTCCGACCGGCGTCGAAATGTTGAAGTCTTCGTTGAGCGCCGCCGGATGATCGAGAGTCGCGACGATTCCGCGTGCGAGGTCGCCGCCGTAGGTGTAATGCCGCACCTGGTCACCGTTGCCGAGGATGTGGAGCGGGTCCTGCCCGCGGAGCACCTTCTGCACGAGGTCGGGAACGACGTGGCTCATCGCGAGGGTCACATTCCCGGATGCGATCTCGACGTCGCCGAGGGCGCGAGACTCTCCGATGCCGACGCAGTTGAACGGCCGAACGATCGTGTACGGCACCTGGTACTGGTCCCACGCTGCGCGGGCGAAGTACTCGACGGCGAGCTTCTGGAAGCCGTATGACGAGAGCGGCGGCGGGATGAGTCGCTCGTCCCCCTCTTTGCTCGGCCAGCGATCCGACGACTCGAAGACCATCGAGGAGGACATGTAGGTGACCTTCTCAAGCCTTCCGCCGGCCTTGCGGGCGGCGATCGCGGCATCGCAGGTCGACGCGATGATGCGCTCGTTCTTCGCGATCAGGTCGTATGCGTAGGTGTGGAAGTAGGAGATTCCACCGATCAGCGCGGCCCCGGCGATGAGGTGGTCGGCCTCGGCTGCAAGTTCGGTCATGAGGTCGACATCCATGACGTCGCCCTGCACGAACCGATAGCCGGGAGCATCGTCGTAGCTGCGGCGCACAACGCCGTACTTCGAGTAGTTGTCGACCCCGATCACCTCGTAGCCCGAGCGCAGCAGCTCCTCGACGATGTAGCCGCCGATGAATCCGGCAGAGCCGGTGACGAGGACCTTCTTCATGATTCTCCTGGGGTGAGGGGTCGGGTGATCGCGGAGTCAGCGACGATACGCGGACCGAACGCGTGACGGTACCAACGGAAGTACTTCGGAATCCAGGCCATGACCCGGAAGTTCGAGGCGCCCGTCGTGCGGTCGAGCCAGATCGTCGGGATCTCGGCGACCGGCAAGCGGCGGCGGCGGGCCTTCGCGGTGAGCTCGAGTCCGATCTCAAAGCCATCGCGGCTTTCGATTCCGACGTCTTCGACGAACGACTTGCGGTAGGCCTTGAACGAGTTCGTCGCGTCTCGCGTGCCGACGTTGGCGAACAGCTGCTGGGAACGGCCCGCGGCACGGGAAAGGACGCGATTGAAGCGCGGCCCACCGACCTGCTGCCCGCCTGGCATATACCGGGACGCGGCAGCGACGACGACGCCGCGGTCGACAAGCCGCACCAACTCGTCGACCTGACGGGGGTCGTCGCATCCGTCGGCCATCGTGACAACGACGATCGGGGCGCGCGCGTGTGCAATTCCGTATCGGATCGCATTGGCCGGCCCACGGCCGTAGTCATTGACCGCGAGACGCAACTCCGGCATCCGCTTGCTCAGACGTTTCACCGGTGCAACGGTCGAGTCGTCGGGTGAATCGACGACGACGAGGATCTCGTTCGGGATCGTGGTCGCCGCGGCGATACGTTCGAGGCCGGGGACGATCGCTTCGCCCTCCTGATACGCGGGGATGACGATCGACGCACGAATCGTCATACCCGTACGCCGTTTCGCCGCAGGTTCCAGATGTCGACGATGGGGGTGTCAGTCTCGAGCGTGGCGTACTCAGGGTGTGGGGCGGCGATGATGAGCAGGTCGGAACGCTCGAGGACGTCAGCCAGGGGCAGCAGGGACGAGTCGACTGCGTGGGAGACCCGCTCGTCGGTGGCCAGAACTTCCTTGGCGGTGAACCGGAGCACGCGTCGCAACTTGTAGGCGAGGCTCGATCGGATGTCGTCGGAGCCGCCCTTGAACGCAGTGCCGAGGATGCCGACGGTGAGTGAGCCGAGGTCGTAGCGTTCCTTGAGCCGCGAGACGAGGTAGAGCGGTAGCCCCTCGTTGACCAGCATCGCCGAATGGCCGAGCCCGAAGTTGTTGTCGCTGAAGGCGGCGAGTTGCATCGTGTCTTTGAGGAGACACGGGCCCGCTGCGAATCCTGCGCCGGGCAGATCTGCGGCGCGCGGGTAGTCGAACGCGAGGGCCGTGCGGATGCGGTCGAAGTCGAGGCCCCGGTCGTTCGCCATCATGTAGAACTGGTTTGCCGCTGCGAACTTGATGTAGCGCCAGGTGTTGGTGAAGAGCTTCGCGAGTTCGGCCTCTTCGGGCTCCAGGTCGACGATCTCGTCGGTCAGTGTGCGAAAGAGCATGGAGGCACGACGGCGACCGGCTTCGGTTCGGCTCGACACGATTTGGGGGAGCGCGATGAGTTCTTCCAGAGCTTTGTGCTCGGCGATGCGCTCCGGGCAGAAGGCCACGTCGACAGCGAGGCCGTTGTCGGCGAAGAATCGTTCGACGAGTGCGGTGACACCCGGGTACACCGTGCTGCGCAGCACCACGAGCTGGCCGTCTCGGAAGTGATCGAGGCAGGCACCGAGGGCACGCACGATCGCGTTCGGGTCGGGGTTGAGATGCTCGTCGACCGGAGTGCCGATCACGACGATCACGATCTCGGCGCTCGCAACGGCGGCCGGGTCAGTCGTCGCACTCAGCCGACTCTCCGCGAGCACGCGTTCGAGCATCTGTTGGGCGCCCGGCTCGTGGAAAGGCATCCGCCCTGAGTTCACCGCGCTGACGGCTTCGTCGGCGACGTCGTAGACAACCACTCGGTGACCGCGATCGGCCAGAACGATCGAGAGCGGGAGTCCGACGTGGCCTCCGCCGCCGATGACAACGACGTCGTTCGCGAAAGGTGCAGTCACGTGCGGGTCTCCCGTGGGTGCGCGACGAACTGGCGGTCCGAAGTCGCTTAGCATCTTAGGCGACACCGAGAGGCCCGATTCTGCTATGACCGATCCCTGGCGAGCGCGCTTTCGCTTGCTCTTCTCGGACGCGGCGAAGTTCGGCGCGGTCGGGGTTGTCTGCTTTGCGATCGACGTGATCGTCTTCAACCTCCTCCGCACCGGTGCGGGGTGGGGACCGATCGAGTCGAAGCTCGTGTCGGCCGTTGTGTCGACAATCGTCGCTTGGATTGCGAATCGACTCTGGACGTTCCGGCGGGGTCGTCGCGAGAGATTCGGCACCGAATTCGTTGAGTTCATGATCATCGCGGGAATTGGCGCGGGGATCGGCGCCGCGTGCCTCTGGGTCTCGCACTATCTACTCGGCTTCCAGAGCCTGCTCGCTGACAACATTTCGGGAAATGTCATTGGTCTCGCCCTCGCGACGACCTTCCGGTTTTTCCTGTACCGGCACTGGGTCTTCGACACGGGGCGTCGCGAGCGGGCGACGGAACGCCGTGACGCCGCGGCGCTCGAGGAGAGCTAGAACCGGTCTCCGGAGGCGGCCGGGACGCGGTGGGCGCGCATCGCGAGCAGTGCGGTGGTGGCGAACGCGACGACGATCGCGGCGAGCACCATGTGCGCCCCGACCAGAAACTCGGGCAACCCCGTTCGCGCCTGGATGAGGCCGACCGCTATCTGCGCCAACTCCACACCGAGCAACGCGGCCAGCATCCGCTTCGGGTAGCGGTTCGTGACGGCGAGGACGAGAAGCACGATCGTCAGGGCGAAGAGTGTGTAGGCCGGCCAGGAGTGCACGTGTTGCAAGATCTCGGAATTGAGCCCGTTGCGGGCGGCTCCGGCGTCGCCGGCGTGGGGACCTGACCCGGTGGTGACGATCCCGACGAGCACTGTTACGGCAGCGATTCCAGCCAGGGCCCATCCAGCGGTGGCGTACCAGCGTGGGACGACGAGTCCTGCGGCCCGAACCCGATAGACCCGCCAGACAAAAACCGTCGACAGCACGACAAGGGTGAGAGACAGCACGAAGTGCAGTCCGACGACGTACGGGTTGAGCCCGGTGAGTACAGTGATGCCGCCGATCACTCCCTGGAGCGGGATGCCGAAGCCCATGAAGAAGGCCAGAACCACGAGATCGCGACGGGTGCGCCACATCCTGATCACGGCGAGGAACGTGAGCAGCGCCGCGACGACCAACACGCCGGTCAGCGCACGGTTGCCGAACTCGATGACCCCGTGGATGCCCATCTCAGGCGTGTTGACGAAAGAGTCCTCGGTGCACGTCGGCCAGGTCGGGCACCCCAGGCCCGAGCCCGTCAGGCGGACGAGACCGCCGGTGCCGATGATGACGATGTTGAGCACGAGCGAGAGCCAGGCGAGGAAGCGGACCCGGCGATCGGCGGTCGACGTCGGGAGCAGGGACATGGCGTCAAAAGCCTAACTGTGTCAGCAGACTCCGAGGTTCGCGACGTTGGCCGACAGCGAGGGTGGACCACCGAGCAACCAGACGCCGTTGGCGCCGACATCCTCGATGTCTGCCAGTACTGCCGGCTGGATGCAGTCCTGGCGGGAGAGATACAGGGGAGCGCCGTAGAAGCCAGCGAGCGGGGCACCAGCGAGGGCGTCGGGAAAGTTGAGCCCCGTCGCCAGGTAGGCGTGGTCTGAAGCCGCGAAGAACTCGAGCGCGATGTCGACGGCGGTGCCGAAACGGTCGGTCCCCGTGAGTCGTTCGACCAACTCGGTCGAGTAGATCCCCTCCAGTTGGCTCTGGATGCCCGCGGAGACCGAGGGGAGGCCTCCGATGATGTACAGCTGCACGACGTCGAGCTCGACGAGGAGGGCGAGGCTGTCGACGTCGAGTGCGTTGGCCTGTCCGTTCACCAGAATGACAGGCGCAAACTGCTGCCCCGCCGCTGGGCCGGCAGCCAAAGCGTCTGGGTAGTTGAGGCCGGTCGCGATGAACGCGACGTTCGAGCCGACGGGGGACCCGGGGGCGAGGAAGGTGTCTCGCGCGACGGCCCGGGACGTGCCGAACCTGTCAGTTCCGGTGATCCTGTCGACGTCTGGCGCGAACGCCATGCCCTCGATCTGGGATTCGACTGCGGCGCTTACCGAGTTCGTGCCGCCGAGCACGACGACTCGCTGCGGCTCGAGTCGGAGCAACTCGGTCGCGACGACCGACGGCAACGCCCACGGGTAGGTGAGCAGCACGACTCCGCCGTTGAAAATGGCTGCGGGACCGGCTGAGAGAGCGTCGGGGTAGTTGAGCCCGTTGGTGATGTAGGCCACCGGGATGCCGTCGACCGGCACCTCGCCGGGCGGGAAAAGTTCTTCGGCGACCTTCACGGACGTGCCGAATCGATCGGTTCCGGTGACGCGGAAGGTTTCGATACTTCTCGGCTCGAGGTCGATCGTGCCGGTCGAAAACGCATCGCCATCCGCGACCGTGACGGTTGCGGCGTCTTCGAAATATCGCGCGTCGCCCCAGTAGGCGATGTTCCACTGCGGAGTGGCCAGAACCTGCACGACGTAGGTGCCTGGAGTCAGGCTCGTGTCGATGAAGGCGCCGGTCGACGGGTCGACGTCGACGATGCCCGCGTCATCCCAGTAAGTTCCACCGACCCCGTCGTCCTCGAGGCTCCAGAACTGCACGTTGACCCCGTTGGGCACCGTCACACCGTCGTCTTCGACGACCCACCCGCTGATCGTCGCCGCATCTAGTGCGGCCGCAGGTCCGGCGGCGACAAGGGTTCCAGCGGCGACCGCCGACACCAACAATGCGCTAGCCAAAGCGTGACGAGAACGACGCATCCGAGCCACCCTCCTGGGATTTGAGTTGAGCGGAAACTATCTGAAACCAGCGCGGGATCGAGGTCACGGGCACTCGACTCCGTTTTCAACATTCATTGACAGCGAGGGTGGGCCACCCAGAAGGACCAACCCGTTGGCCCCCAGACTCTCGGCGTGATAAACGACTCCGAACGAGAGGCAGTCCTGACGGGAGAGATAGAGAGGCCCGCCGAAGTGAGCGGCCGCTGGCCCGCCAGCGAGTGCATCGGGGAAGTTGAGACCCGTGGCCAGGTAGGCGATTTCGGCCTCGTCGTAGAACTCGATCGCGATCGCGAGCGCGGTGCCGAACCGGTCAAGGCCCGTGAGTCTCGTGACATTGGTGCCCCCGAACTCGGCCTGGAGATGCGCGAAGATTCCTGCCGAGACCGACGGGTCACCCCCGATGACGTAGACCTCGTTCACGCCGAGCTCGTCGAGGAGTGTCAGCGTGGCTTGGTCGAGTCGGTCGGTCTTCCCGTTGACCAGGATGATCGGAGCCTCGAGCATGCCCGCCGGGGGGCCTGCCGCAAGGGCATCCGGATAGTTCATCCCGGTCGCGATGAAGGCGACATCTGCGCCGTCCGGGTAGGTGTCACGAGCGATGGCCCGCGAGGTCCCGAATCGGTCGGAGCCGGTGATCCGCACGACCGACGGGTCGAAGGGGAGATCCTCGAGCACGGCGACCACGCTCGAACTCACCGACGGTT
>NZ_JANMSQ010000221.1:0-1772 GCF_031389465.1 Pseudolysinimonas sp. | reverse complement strand
GAGAGCGCCCGAATCACATGCTCGGCCATACGGAGTGTCTACCCCGCACGGCCGACACGGGCAACCGTCGGGTCAGCGCCGCCGCGCGGGGGCGTGTGCCGGGGCCGACGGGCCGCCCTTGCGACCGGTCGCGGGTACCGCGTGCACGCCCGGGCGCAGGGCGGGGCGTTCGAGCGAGGCGCCTTCGACATCCACATCGGGCAGGATGCGGTCGAGCCACTTGGGCAGCCACCAGGCCGACCGGCCGAGCAGGTGCATCAGCGCCGGCATGAGCAGCAACCGCACGACGAACGCGTCGAACAGCACGCCCACCGCCATCCCGAAGCCGAGCGGGCGCACCATCGCGAGATGCGAGAAGACGAATCCGCCGAACACCGAGATCATGATGATCGCCGCGGCGATGACGACGGCACGGGCGTTGCGCACCCCGATGGTGACGGCGGTACGGGCCGGGGCGCCATGGACGAATGCCTCGCGCATTCCCGATCCGATGAACAGCTGGTAGTCCATCGCGAGCCCGAACAACACGCCGGTGAGGATGATCGGGGCGAAGTTGAGCACCGGCCCCGGGTCGTGCACGCCGAAGATCTCGCCGAGCCAACCCCACTGGTAGATCGCGGTCACGGCGCCGAGTGCGGCGAAGAGCGACAGCAGGAATCCACCGGTGGCGATCAGTGGCACGAGGATCGATCGGAACACGATGACAAGGATGATGAGCGACAGCCCGATGACGATCGTCAGGTATATCGGCAGGGCGTCGGCGATCGTCTGCGAGATGTCGATGTTGCCGCTCGCCGCACCGGCGACCCCGAGCACGGCTTCGCCGTTGGCTGTGTCGATCGGTGACAGGCCACGCAGCGCCGTGACGAGTTCTTCGGTCGAGACACTCGAGGGGCCGTCGATCGGTACGACCCGGAAGGCGAGCAGTTCGCCATCATCCGCCACTCCGGCGGGCGAGACCGCGACGACGTCGTTCTGCGCCATCAGCACGTCTTCGATCTGCACCTGCAGTGTCGTGACGGCGAGAGGGTCGTCGGGGTCGACAGCGTTGGCGGGCTCGGCAGTGACGACGAGGGTGCCGTTGGTGCCCGCGCCGAACTCTTCGGCGACGATCGTGTAGGCGCGGTATTGGGTCGAGTCTTCGGGTTCGCTCGACCCGTCGGGTAGGCCGAGACGCAGCGAGAGCGCCGGCACCGCCGCGACGAGAAGGATGCCGACAGCCGCGACGACCGCCACCATGGCTCGCCACGTGGGCATGGGCTTCGGTGGCGACGGCAGGTGATCGAGGTGGCCGATCTTCGCGCGCGCCCGCTTGCTGAGCACCCGCATCCCGACGAGGCCGAGCAGCGCGGGGGTGAACGTGACCGCGACGAGCACCGCGATGAGCACGCAGACGGCTGCGACCGTTCCCATGACCCCGAGGAACGGGATGCCGGTGACGTTGAGCGCGAGCAGCGCGATGACGACGGTGGCACCAGCGAACACGACGGCGTTGCCGGCGGTTCCGTTCGCGAGCGCGATCGACTCGGTCACGTCGGCGCCGTCTTTCAACTGACGCCGGTGTCGGTTGATGATGAAGAGCGTGTAGTCGATGCCGACTGCGAGGCCGAGCATGACACCGAGCACCGGGGTGACCGAAGCCATCTCTACGACGCCCGAGAAGGCGAGCGAGCCGGCGACGGCGACTCCGACGCCCAAAATTGACGACACGAGCGGCAGCGACGCGGGGATGAGCGCCCCCAGCATCACCACGAGCACGAGGGCGGCGACGA
>NZ_JANMSQ010000185.1:0-2789 GCF_031389465.1 Pseudolysinimonas sp. | reverse complement strand
AACGCCGCGAGGTCGTCGCCCGGCCGGACCTCAGGCACCCCCTGGACCGCCCAGAGTTCGATGGCCGTCACGGGTTCAACCCCGGCAACACGTCGCGACCGAAGACTTCGAGGAACTCCCGCTGGTTGCGGCCGACGTTGTGCAGGTAGATGCGGTCGACGCCGAGGTCGAGGAATCCCTGCAGGTAGGCACGGTGAGTATCGGGGTCGGCGGAGATGTGCAGCCGCCCCTCGAAGTGTTCGGGGGTCACCATCCGGGCCATCTGCTCGATCTCGTACGGCGAGCGGATGTCGGCCTTCGGGAACCGCAGCCCGAGATTCGGCCACTCCTCGAGGGCGTTGCGGAGCGCCTCCTCGTCGGTGGGCGCCCAGCTCACGTGAACGCGCATGATGCGCTGCCCGCCCTTGCGTCCGGCCTCCTTCGCCCCCTCATCGAAGCGCTGGAAGAGGGTCGCGATCTTGTCGTGCGGCGCCGTCTCGGTGATGATCCCGTCGGCGACGCGGCCTGCGCGCTTGGCGGTGATGGGCCCGGATGCCGCGACAAAGATCGGCGGCGGGGTCGCCGGGGCGGTCCACAGCCGGGTCGATTCGAGGCGGTAGTACCGGCCTTCGTGGCGCACGTCCTTGCCGGTCACCCCGCTGACGAACAGTTTGCGGATGATGTCGATCGCCTCGAACATCCGGTCGATGCGTTCCGGCGCATCCGGCCAGTACTGCCCCACGACGTGTTCGTTGAGGGCTTCGCCGCTGCCGAGACCGAGCCAGTGCCGCCCCGGATACATCGCCGCGAGAGTCGCCGACGCTTGCGCGACGACTGCGGGGTGGAAGCGGAACGTGGGCGCCGTCACACCGGTGCCGAGATCACCGTCGGTCGTCTGGCCGAGGGCGCTCAGCACATTCCAGACGAAGGACGCCTCACCCTGCCGCGGAGTCCACGGCTGGAAGTGGTCGGCCGCCATCACCCCGTCGAACCCGTTCGCTTCGGCAGTGGCCGCCAGCCCGAGGATCTCGGTGGGGTGGAACTGCTCGAGCATCGCCGCATACCCGATCGGGCTGCGCGACGGTGCGAGTGCGGGTGCCATCCCCCTATCTTCGCGGGTTGAGTGCCCGCGCCGCGGGTGTAGCGTCGTACCCCACCCGACGGAAGGATGCAGGATGGCCGAGCACTGGTCGGGATCCGGCACCGCCGACGACCCCTGGCGCCTGAAGACACCGCCGCTCTCCTCGGAGTACACGATCCACCGCGACGACGCCGCCGACCCGCCGCTGCTCATCTGCCAGGTGGGCGGCACACGGCTGACCTACCTCGCCCGCGCGATCGACGACCTGCACGCGATGCTCGTCACCCACGGCGACTGGATGCCGCTCGGCGGGGCCGACGAGCAGAAGGATGCCGCCCCCGGCACCGTCGAAGCCTGGGGCCGCTCCCCCGAGAACCCTGTCGGCGGCTGGTACGGCCAGAAGAAGGGCCTGCGCGGTCGCTTCGGCGTCTACCTCCCGCCCTTGCTCGAAGCCCTCGGACTCGTGGAGCTGGAACACAACGCCCGCAACAACCGCATTCGCGCCGTCTAGCTAGTCGTCGCCGCGCCCGCGCCAGGTCGCGATGTCGACGACGTTCCCTTCGGCGTCGATGAGCGACCACCACGCAGGGGCGTACGTGTCGCCGAGCAGCCGGCCGCCTGCCTCGAGGGCCGCTGCGACCCGTGCCTCTGCGAGGTCGTGCGGGACGGAGACATCCACATGCAGTCGGTTTCGGCCGGGGGTGAACGACTCGATGCCGTTGAACCAGACGAGCGGCCCGCGGCGCTTCGGGTCGACGAACTCGTTCACGCGGCGTGAGGTGTAGCCGAGGGCGGCCTTCCAGAACGGCATGACGGCGTCGGGGGTGACGGTGTCGATCGCGATCATGATCGTCTGCACGGCCGACGGGTCGGCGACGAGCTCGAGGTCGCGGGCGGCGAGCTGGATGCGCTGGGCGAGCGCGACATCCATCTCGGTGAGCGACTTCGCGGAGTGCGTCGAGGTGCGGATCGTCACGCTACGGGCGCGGAGATCGACGTCGGGATGATGGTCCAGCTCGTCGGCGATCGACGCGATCAGGACGGCGAAGCCCACACCTTCCGAGAATGAGGAGACCCGGTAGACGGCCGACGCTCCGCCGGAGACGACGCGCCAATCGTCGATGCCGTCGGCGTCGTGGAACTGCTTCGCGGTGATGGGATCGCGCATGCGCCCACGTTACGCGGGGCGGGTGGCGCCGATGCGTTCGAGCCAATCCTGCGGGGTGGTGATCGTCACGCCGTCGTAGGTGCCGAGAACAAGCAGATCCTTGTCGCCCGTGACGATCGCCGCGGCTCCTCCGAGAATTGCGGTCTCGAGCACGCGATTGTCGTCGGGGTCGCGAGACGCCGCTATCGTGATCGCGCCGAGCGGAATGGTGTCGAGGTAGTCGTGGAGCACGCCGAGCAGCGTCTCGATGTCATCAACGAAGTCGGGGAACTTCCCCGCCACCACACGGCGGATCTCGGTGAGGATCTCGGCGCTCACCACGAGACGCAGCGCATCCCGCACGACCGTCTCGAACACCTGCCGCGGTGCCCCGCCGAAGACGAGCGCGGAGATCCACACATTCGAGTCGACGACGACCCAGGCCGGGTCAGGCGTCGATGGCGTCATACACCTGCTGCTCGGATGCGTAGCCGAGTCGGCGTCCGCGGTCATTCGCTCGGTCGAACACCGCCTGGAGCGCCTGCTCGGTGCGGAGCTGCTTCACCACCGCGCGGCGGATGT
>NZ_JANMSQ010000179.1:0-8054 GCF_031389465.1 Pseudolysinimonas sp. | reverse complement strand
GGATAGGTCTTGTCGTCCCGAAACTTGACGTTGAACGGCGGCGCGTACTCCTTGATCCAGGCGTACTCGAGGTCGAGTGCCTCCCGGTCGCTGCCGACGACTGTCCACTCCACCCCCGACGCCGTCAGCACCATTGCCCGGGTGCGCTGGTGCAGGTTGCGCATCGGCTGGAAGTAGTTGCTGAGTCGCTGCCGAAGGTTGATCGCCTTGCCGACGTACAGCACGCGGCCGCGTGCGTCGCGAAACCGGTAGACGCCGGGCGAGGTGGGAATCTCCCCCGCTTTCGGTCGCCACTCGACCGCATCCGAACGGGCGGGACTGACCACCGGGGTCAACCCGCCTTGCGCGCCGACACGTCGCTCGCATCTGTGAATCCGAGCAGCTCCCGCAAGAAGAGGCCGGTGTGGCTTGCGTCGACGGTCGCGAGGTGCTCGGGGCTGCCCGTCGCGATGATCTGCCCGCCCCCGGAGCCGCCCTCGGGCCCGAGGTCGATCACCCAGTCGGCGCTCTTGATGACGTCGAGGTTGTGCTCGATGACGATCACCGTGTTGCCCTTGTCGGCAAGGCCATTGAGCACCATCAGCAGCTTGCGCACGTCTTCGAAGTGCAGGCCGGTCGTCGGTTCGTCGAGCACGTAGACGCTGCGACCGTTCGAGCGCTTCTGCAGCTCGGTGGCGAGTTTGACGCGCTGCGCCTCACCACCCGAGAGCGTCGTCGCCGACTGCCCGAGGCGCACGTAGCCGAGCCCCACCTCGACGAGGGTCTTGAGGAAGCGGTGGATCGCGCTGATCGGCTCGAAGAAGTCGGCCGCTTCGGCGATCGGCATGTCGAGCACCTCGGCGATGTTCTTGCCCTTGTAGTGCACTTGCAGGGTGTCGCGGTTGTAGCGCGCGCCCGCGCACACCTCGCACGCGACATAGACGTCGGGCAGGAAGTTCATCTCGATTTTGATCGTGCCGTCGCCCGAACAGTTCTCGCAGCGGCCGCCTTTGACGTTGAACGAGAAGCGACCCGGCTGGTAGCCGCGGGCCTTCGCCTCCATCGTCTCGGAGAACAGGGTGCGGATGCGGTCGAACACCCCGGTGTAGGTCGCCGGGTTCGACCTCGGGGTGCGTCCGATCGGCGCCTGGTCGACGTGCACGACCTTGTCGAGATGTTCGAGGCCGGTGACCCGTTTGTGGCGGCCGGGCACCTGACGCGCGCCGTTCAGTTCGTTGGCGAGCACCTTGTAGAGGATGTCGTTGACGAGACTCGACTTGCCCGACCCGCTCACCCCGGTGACGGCGACGAACGTGCCGACCGGGAAACTGACGGTGATGTCCTGCAGGTTGTTGGCCTTCGCGCCCTCGACGGTGATCTGTCGGTTCTTGTCGATCTTGCGACGCTTGGCGGGCATCTCGATCGAGCGCCGCCCCGCGAGGTAGTCGCCCGTCACCGACCGCGGATTCTTCAGCAGCGACGCGTAGTCGCCGGAGTGCACGACCTCTCCCCCGTGCTCGCCGGCGCCTGGGCCGATGTCGACGAGCCAGTCGGCGGTGCGGATGGTGTCTTCGTCGTGCTCGACGACGATGAGCGTGTTGCCGAGCCCCTTGAGTTTCACCAGGGTGTCGATGAGGCGGCGGTTGTCGCGCTGGTGCAGCCCGATGCTCGGCTCGTCGAGCACGTAGAGCACGCCGGTCAAACCCGACCCGATCTGGGTCGCGAGCCGGATGCGCTGTGCCTCACCGCCCGACAGCGTCGCCGCCGCACGCGCCATGGTGAGGTAGCCAAGACCCACCTCGAGCAGGAACTCGAGGCGCAGGCGGATTTCGCGCAACACCTGGGCGGCGATCTTCGCCTGCCGTTCGGACAGCGTGAGGCTCTCCATGAACTGGTGGGCACCGCTGAGACTCAGGTTCGCAATCGCCGAGATCGACTCGCCGTCGACGAGCACGGCGAGCACTTCGGGCTTGAGCCGCTGGCCGTCGCAGACCGGGCAGGGAATCTCGCGCAGGTATGCGCCGTAGCGCTGCTTCGACCACTCGCCCTCGGCTTCGTGGAACTTGCGCTCGATGTAGGGCATCACGCCTTCGAAGCCGGTCGAATACTTGACGGTGCGGCCGTAGCGGTTGCGCCACGACACCGCGACCTCGAAATCATTGCCGCGCAGAATCGCCTGCTGTGCCTCCTCGGACAAGTTCTGCCACGGAGTGTCGAGGTCGAAGTCGAGGTCCTTGCCCAGGCCCTGCAACAGGCGGGAGAAGTACGAGTACATCCCCTTACCTGCCTGGTTCCAGGGCAAGACGACGCCCTCGTTGAGGGTGAGGGTGGGGTCACCGATGAGCAGGTCGGTGTCGACCGCCATCTTGATACCCAAGCCGGAACACTCGGGGCAGGCCCCGAACGGCGCGTTGAACGAGAAGGTGCGCGGCTCGATCTCGGTGAGCTGGATGGGGTGGTTGTTCGGGCACGACAGCTTCTCGCTGTAGGTGCGCGTGCCCGCTGGGCTGTCGACATCCACGAAGTCGATCGTGACGACACCGCCGGCGAGGCCGAGCGCTGTCTCGACCGAGTCGGTCAGCCGGGTGAGCAGATCGTCGGCCGCGACGAGACGGTCGACGACGACCGAGATGTCGTGCTTGTACGACTTCTTGAGCACCGGCGGTTCCGCGAGCTGTACGGTCTCACCGTCGACGACCGCGCGCGAGTAGCCGCCCGACTGCAGTTACTTGTAGAGGTCGACGAACTCGCCCTTCTTCTGCGACACGATGGGGGCCAGCACCTGGTAGCGCGTGCCGGTCTCGAGCTCCATCAGCTGGTCGGCGATCTGCTGCACTGTCTGGCGCTGAATCTTCTCGCCACACTCCGGGCAGTGTGGCTCGCCGACGCGCGCCCAGAGCAGACGCATGTAGTCGTAGATCTCGGTGATCGTGCCGACCGTCGACCGCGGGTTGCGGTTCGTCGACTTCTGGTCGATGCTCACCGCGGGACTCAGCCCCTCGATGAAATCGACGTCGGGGCGATCGACCTGGCCGAGGAACTGGCGTGCATACGCCGAGAGCGATTCGACGTAGCGTCGTTGGCCCTCGGCGAAGATCGTGTCGAACGCGAGGCTCGACTTGCCGGACCCGGAAAGCCCGGTGAACACGACGAGCGAATCCCGCGGAATCTCGAGATCGACGTTCTTGAGATTGTGGACGCGCGCTCCGCGGACGCTCAGCTTGTGGGCACCCGGGACTGACGCAATCGACACCCCGCAAGTGTACGGAGGGCCGCTGACATCCGCCGGGGTGGACCGGGTTCACCGACTAGCGGTCGTGGCCGGCTGGTGCGCAATCAGCGCACGTGACCAGCATTGGCCATCTGGCGCAGTTCCTTCTTGAGGTCGCCCAGTTCGTCGCGCAGTCGCGCCGCGAGCTCGAACTTCAGCTCCCCGGCGGCCTGGAGCATCTGAGAGTTGAGATCGGCGATGATCGACTCCAACTCTCCGGCACCCGCGGCGCCGATTCCTTCACGCCGGAGGTTGGGCGTGGGGCTGCGGCGACGAGAGCCGTCGGGAGTCGAACGGCCGGCCAGCAGCCTCTCGGTGTCGGCGCCTTCGCGAGCGAGAACCTCGGTGATGTCGGCGATGCGTTTGCGCAACGCGGTCGGCTCGATCCCGTGCTCCGTGTTGTAGGCGACCTGCTTCTCACGGCGCCGCGTGGTCTCGTCGATCGCCCGCGCCATCGAGTCGGTGACGTTGTCGGCGTACATGTGCACTTCGCCGGCGACGTTGCGCGCGGCGCGCCCGATCGTCTGAATGAGCGACGTGCCCGAACGCAGGAAGCCCTCCTTGTCGGCATCGAGGATCGCGACGAGAGACACCTCGGGAAGGTCAAGCCCTTCTCGCAACAGGTTGATGCCGACCAGCACGTCGTAGACCCCGGCCCGCAGCTCGGTGAGCAGTTCGACCCGGCGCAACGTGTCGACGTCGGAGTGCAGGTAACGCACGTTGACGCCGTGTTCGGCGAGGAACGCGGTGAGCTCCTCTGCCATCTTCTTGGTGAGCGTCGTCACGAGCACGCGTTCGTTGCGCTCCGCCCGCAGCCGGATCTGCTCCAGCAGGTCGTCGATTTGGCCCTTGCTCGGTTTGACGACGATCTGCGGGTCGACCAGACCGGTCGGACGGATGATCTGCTCGACCACCCCGTCGGCCATGCCGAGCTCGTACTTGCCGGGAGTCGCTGATAGGTAGACCTTCTGTCCCACCCGCTCGAGAAACTCCTCCCAGCGCAACGGCCGGTTGTCGAGCGCACTCGGCAGCCGGAAGCCGTGTTCGACGAGCGTGCGTTTGCGGGAGGCATCCCCCTCGTACATCGCCCCGATCTGCGGCACGGTTGCGTGCGACTCGTCGATCACGACCAGGAAATCATCGGGGAAGTAGTCGAGGAGGGTGTTCGGCGGTTCACCCGGTGACCGACCGTCGATGTGCCGCGAATAGTTCTCGATGCCGTTGCAGAATCCGATCTGCTCCATCATCTCGATGTCGAACGCGGTACGCATGCGCAGCCGCTGCGCCTCAAGCAGCTTCCCCTGCTTCTCGAAAAGGGCGAGCTGCTGCGCGAGCTCGATCTTGATCGACCCGATCGCGCGGTGCATCGCTTCGGTGCTGGCCGCGTAGTGCGTCGCCGGGAAAACCGACACGGCATCCAGCTTGCGCAGCACGTCGCCGGTGAGCGGGTGCAGCGAATAGAGAGCTTCGATCTCGTCGCCGAACATCTCGATGCGGATCGCGTGCTCTTCATAGACCGGGATGATCTCGATGGTGTCGCCGCGCACCCGGAACTTGCCGCGCGAGAAGTCGACGTCGTTGCGGTCGTACTGCATGTTCAGGAATCGCCGCACGAGCTTGTCTCGCGAGATGCTGTCACCCACCTGAAGTGAGGTCATCGCGCCCAGATACTCTTCGGCGGCGCCGAGACCGTAGATGCACGACACCGTAGACACGACGACGACGTCGCGACGGCTGAGCAGCGAGTTCGTCGTCGAGTGGCGGAGTCGCTCGACCTCGGCGTTGATCGAGCTGTCTTTCTCGATGAAGGTGTCGGTCTGCGGAACGTACGCTTCGGGTTGGTAATAGTCGTAGTACGAAACGAAGTATTCGACGGCGTTGTTCGGCATCAGTTCGCGGAACTCGTTGGCGAGCTGGGCGGCAAGCGTCTTGTTGTGCGCGAGCACGATCGTCGGGCGCTGCACCTGTTCGATCAACCAAGCGGTCGTCGCCGACTTGCCGGTTCCGGTGGCGCCGAGCAGCACGACATCTGTCTCGCCCGCATTGATGCGAGCGCTTAGTTCCTTGATCGCCTGTGGCTGGTCACCGCTTGGCGAGTACTCGCTGATGACCTCGAAGGGTCGGACCGCGCGAGTGGGCTGCATGCCCACCAGGCTAGGCGGAGCCTCTGACACGCGCTCGAAGGTTCTCCCAGAGCGCATCCGTCTGCTCCCGGGTCTGCTTGAGCGACCCGTCGGCGTCGATCACGACATCGGCGAT
Source organism: Pseudolysinimonas sp. (assembly GCF_031389465.1). Classification (GTDB taxonomy): domain Bacteria; phylum Actinomycetota; class Actinomycetes; order Actinomycetales; family Microbacteriaceae; genus Pseudolysinimonas_A. The sequence continues at coordinate 2,545 of NZ_JANMSQ010000179.1, read as the reverse complement.
CGCGAACCTGTCGGCGTCGGTCGCCTGTGAGTTGATGCGGTGAAGTGCTTCTTCGCGGGTCATCCCGCGTAGCTCGACCATCCGCCGAACCCGGGTCTCGGTGGCCGCGTGCACAACCACGGTGAGATCGAACTCCTCGACCCGCCCCGCCTCCACCAGCAGCGGGATGTCGTAGACGACGATCGCGTCGGGGTCGGCGGCGCCGGCGGCAGCGAACTGTGCACGCGACCGCTCCAGCACCGCGGGGTGCGTGATCGCATTGAGCCGCTGACGCCCCTCCGGGTCGCTGAAGACGATCGCGCCCAGCGCCGCGCGGTCGAGCGAGCCGTCAGCGGCGATCACGCCAGAGCCGAACTCCTCCGCGATGCGGGCGAGAGCAGGCTCTCCCGGCTCGACGACCTGCCGGGCGACCTGGTCGGCATCCACAATGACCGCGCCGTGCTCCTGAAGCCTGCGCGCAACGGTCGACTTGCCCGACGCGATCCCGCCGGTCAGGGCAACGAGCAGCATGTGGCTATCGTATGGGGCATGCTCGAGTTGCTCACCGGGACAGGCCTCGCCGCCGCCGCCGGACTCAACGCCTACATCCCGCTGCTGCTCGTCGGGCTGTCGAGTCGCTTCCTCGACTGGATCCAGCTCCCCCCGGCGTGGGCGTGGCTCGAGAACGAGTGGGTACTCATCGTGCTCGGCGTGTTGTTCGTCATCGAGGTCATCGCCGACAAGATTCCCGTCGTCGATACGGTGAACGACTGGATTCAGACGATCGTGCGGCCGGCCGCTGGCGGCATCCTGTTCGGTTCTGGCACGTCGTCGCAGACGGTCGCCGTCACCGACCCTGCGGAGTTCTTCGCGAGTAACCAATGGGTGCCCATCGTCATCGGCATCGTGCTCTCGCTCGTCGTGCATGCCGGCAAGACCTTCACCCGACCCGCCGCCAACGCGGTCACCGCGGGGGCAGCAGCGCCCGTCTTGAGCACCCTAGAGGACGTGTCGTCGGTCGTGCTCAGCCTGCTCGCGATCCTCTTCCCGGTACTCGTGATCGTCGCCGTGATCGGCCTCGCGGCCGGGCTTGTGGCTCTCTTCCGCCGAATGCGGCGGAAGAGTCGGGAGAACTCCCGTTCCGTGCCGGACATCCCCGAGGGACCGGGCGGCGATCGCGTTCTCGACGGCGCATAGCCTGCACCGAAACGCCCGCACCGAAACGAGAAAGGGCCGGACGATTTTCTCGTCCGGCCCTTTACTTCTGGATGCGACTAGCTGTTGCTCGCGAGCTTCTCGCGCAGCGCGGCCAGCGACTCGTCGTCGGCGAGCGTGCCGGTCGACGAACCCTCGCTCGAGAACGAGTTGCCCGAGGGAGTCGACGACGCCGCCGGAGCCTCAGCGATGCCCTTCTCTTCGGCGGCGAGCACCTGGGTCTTGTGCAGCTCCCAACGGGCCTGGGCGGCCGCGTACTCGGCTTCCCAGGTCTCGCGCTGGGCGTCGAACCCGTCGAGCCACTCGCCCGACTCCGCGTCGAAGCCCTCGGGGAACTTGTAGTTGCCCTGCTCGTCGTACTCGGTAACCATGCCGTAGAGCGCGGCGAGGCCCGAGTCGAACTCGGTGCCGTTCGGGTCGACCGACTCGTTGGCCTGCTTGAGCGACAGCGAGATGCGACGACGCTCGAGGTCGATGTCGATGACCTTGACGAAGACCTCTTCGCCGACCGACACGACCTGCTCGGCGAGCTCGACGTGCTTGCCGCTGAGCTCCGAGATGTGCACGAGACCCTCGATGCCATCCGCGACACGCACGAAAGCACCGAACGGAACGAGCTTGGTGACCTTGCCCGGTGCGATCTGGCCGATCGCGTGGGTACGGGCGAACACCTGCCACGGGTCTTCCTGGGTCGCCTTGAGCGACAGCGACACGCGCTCACGCTCCATGTCGACCTCGAGGATCTCGACGGTGACGTCCTGACCGACCTCGACGACCTCGCTCGCGTGCTCGATGTGCTTCCACGACAGTTCGGAGACGTGCACGAGGCCGTCAACGCCGCCGAGGTCGACGAACGCGCCGAAGTTGACGATCGAGGACACGACGCCCTTGCGGACCTGGCCCTTCTGGAGGTTGTTGAGGAAGGTGGAACGCGACTCCGACTGCGTCTGCTCGAGCAGCGCCCGGCGGCTCAGCACGACGTTGTTGCGGTTCTTGTCGAGCTCGAGGATTTTCGCTTCGATCTCTTGGTCGAGGTACGGCGTGAGGTCCCGCACGCGGCGCAGCTCGATGAGCGAGGCCGGTAGGAAGCCGCGAAGGCCGATGTCGACGATCAGGCCGCCCTTGACGACCTCGATGACCTTGCCGGTCACGACGCCATCGGTGTCCTTGATCTTCTCAACGTCGCCCCACGCGCGCTCGTACTGCGCGCGCTTCTTCGACAGGATGAGGCGACCCTCCTTGTCCTCCTTCTGGAGAACGAGGGCTTCCACCATGTCGCCGACGTTGACGACCTCAGACGGGTCGACGTCGTGCTTGATGGAGAGTTCGCGGGAGGGGATGACACCCTCGG
>NZ_JANMSQ010000127.1:0-2511 GCF_031389465.1 Pseudolysinimonas sp. | reverse complement strand
GCGGTACCCGCGACCGGTCGCAAGGGCGGCCCGTCGGCCCCGGCACACGCCCCCGCGCGGCGGCGCTGACCCGACGGTTGCCCGTGTCGGCCGTGCGGGGTAGACACTCCGTATGGCCGAGCATGTGATTCGGGCGCTCTCCCCCGAGACCTGGGACGCATACGCGGCGCTGATCGAGAAGCACAACGGCGTATGGGGCGGATGCTGGTGCACCTACTTCCACGAAGATACCGACGCCGACCGCAAGAAGGAGCTCGGAGGTCCCGCTTTCAAGAAGCGGATGGTCGAACTCGGCATCGCGCACGCGGCGCTGGTCTTCGACGGTGACCAGGCGATCGGCTGGGCCGAGTACGGCAGCCCGGTCGAGCTGCCCAACATCTACCACCGCAAAGAGCGCGATGCTTCGGGCATCGACCCCGCGACGTACCGCATCACGTGCTTCTTCGTCGACCGTGATCATCGGCGGGCCGGTGTCGCGTACGAGGCGCTGCAGGGTGCGCTCGACCTGATCGCCGCCGTGGGCGGGGGAGTCGTCGAGAGCTACCCGAACACACTGGTCGAGGGCAAGAAGACGTCGTCGTCGTTCCTGCACAACGGCACGCGCGAGATGTTCGAGAAGGCCGGGTTCGAGTTCATCCGCCCGCTCGGGTTGAGAAAGACCATCGTGCGGAGGGTCGTTCCCGCGACGTAGATCAGTGCGCGGGCACGCCGCAGAGCGGCTAGAGCCGACCGAACTGAAACACGACGGGGCACTCGAAGATGCGCGGGGCGCTGCGCCCGACGGTACGCATGTAGCGGATGACGACACGGTAGGCCTCGGTGAGCGTCGTCTCGGTGTACAGGATGCCCTCGGCGGCGCAGGTGTCGCGCACCATCCGCCGGGCCGCGAACAGATGCGGGCGCGCCATGCTCGGGAAGAGGTGGTGCTCGATCTGGTAGTTGAGGCCGCCCATGAGCATCGTCATCGACCAGCCGCCGCGGATGTTGCGCGACGACAGCACCTGCTTGCGCAGGAAGTCGGGCTTCGCGTCGATCGAGAACATCGTCATGCCGATGTGGTTGGGGGCGAAGGCCAGGCCCATGTAGGCGCCGAACACGGCGAGCTGCACGCCGAGGAACGCGAACGCCATGCCGATCGGCAGCACGAGGAAGACGGCGCCGACGACGATCGCCATGCGTGCCATGAGCAACACGATCTCCATCGTGCGGTTGTCGACCTTGCCGCGTCCAAACGCGTGGCCGAACGACTTCACGTGCAGGTTGACGCCTTCGAAGGCGAGCAGCGGGAAGAACAGTTTTCCCTGGTGGCGGGTGATGATCGCGCGCAGACCCCGGGCGGATGCTGCGTCAGTGTCGACGAACGAGACCGTGTCGACCTCGAGGTCGGGGTCTTTGCCGATGACGTTCGAGTTGCCGTGGTGGCGGGTGTGCTTGTTCATCCACCACGAGTACGAGAGTCCGACGACACCCGACGCGAGCGCGCGGCCCATGCGGTCGTTGGCCTTGCCGGAGGTGAACACCTGACGGTGGGATGCCTCGTGCCCGAGGAACGCGAACTGGGTGAAGATCACTCCGAGGGCGGCGGCGATGAGCAGCTGGAACCACGAGTCGCCGAGCAGCACGAACCCCGCGATCGCGCCGCCGAGGGCGAGCACGAGCGTCGTGAGCAGCGACATGTAGAAGACCTGGCTCCGACGCAGGAGGCCGGCATCCTTCACCTGCTTCAGGAGCGGGGCGAACCCGCTCGGCGTCGCATCGCGCGGGGTGGTCGTGCGAAATGGGCGAGCAGCGGGGGCGAGAGTCACAATCGGCCTCGGGGTTCGTCGTGTACGACTTCTCAGCCGGCGAGTGAGCGGAACGCTCCAGATACCGTCAAACCTACCCGGTCAATTCTGTACGCCGGCCCCGGTTGACGCCAGGTAACGACAGGCGTACCGTGCCGCATGCCCGATTCGACGGTCGACTGGCTTCTGAAGTCCGATCCCGCGATCCGCTGGCAGGTGCTGCGTGACCTGACCGACGCCTCACCTGAGGATGTTGCCGCCGAGCGGGCGAAGGTGCCGCGCGAGGGCTGGGGCGCACTGCTGCTGTCGAAGCAGGAGCCGACAGGCGACTGGGGCCCCAACGACGAGCCCGGCGACCACTGGCAGTGGAATCTGTCGACGCTCATGCAGTTGCGCTGGTTCGAGCCCGACCCGTTCGACGACAGGATCGTGGATGCCATCGGCCGCACCCGCGATCAGGTCACCTGGGGCGAGGAGTTCGGCGAAAATCCGTTCTTCGACGGCGAGGAGGAGCCCTGCATCAACGGCATGACGCTGTCGATCGGCGCCTACTTTCACCAGCCCGTCGAGATTCTCGCCACCCGCCTGCTCGGCGACGAGCTCGGCGACGGCGGCTGGAACTGCGAAGCCGACTACGGCGACAGCGTCGTGTCGTCGTTCGACTCGACCCTGTGCGTCATCGAGGGGCTGCTGCTCTATGAGCGGGCCGGCATGCCGCAGGCGTCGG
>NZ_JANMSQ010000120.1:0-4754 GCF_031389465.1 Pseudolysinimonas sp. | reverse complement strand
ATGCCGGTCCAGAACGTGCCAGCTCCCACGGCGCCCGGCATCAAGTCCGAACCATCGAAACGGAAGGTGACGTTCGGGTCCTGCAGGGTCTCGATGGCCGCAGACAGAATGGCACTCGACGCGTTCGACGGGTCGAGGCCCTTGTTCGCGCTGATCACTCCACCGAGGCTGACCCGGCTGTTGGCCCAGTCGGCCGTCGACAGGTACTCCTGCACGGCGATGGTCTCCTCGTCATTCGAGAAGGCAGCGACGATCTCGCCACCACCGGTGACAGCCCCGGCTCCGGCCTCCTCACCAGGCGTGATGAAGGCGAAGATCTCACCGTCCTCGGAGACGTCCTCGACACCGGCGTCACGCAGGAAGCCCTCGTAGAACGTGGCCTGGTGATGCAGGATGCAGCTTCCGTCGACGAGCGCCGTTGCCGGGTCGCCGAACGGGGTGCTGTTGATGGTGACGACGTCACCGAATCCGGCGTTGACGTACTCCGGGTTGAGCAGGATCTCACCGACTGCGTCGAACGCCGAAGCGATCGCCGGGTCGTTGAACGGGATCTCGTGTGCGACCCACTGGTCATAGACCTCGGGGCCGGACTGGCGCAGAACGAGGTCCTCCACCCAGTCCGTTCCCGGCCAACCGGTTGCGGCGTCAGAGCCGAAGCCCGCGCACCACGGCGTCTGGCCGGTATCCGCGATGGTCTGCGACAGAGCGAGCAGGTCATCCCAGGTCTCCGGGATCTCCCAGCCGTTCTCGGCAAAGACCGAGGGCGAGTACCAGATGAAGCCCTTGACGCTCGCCATTAGCGGCGCGCCGTAGAGCACATCGTCGACGGTGCCGTAGCCAGCCCAGTCTTCGGACCAGTTCTCGGCCACGTTGGCGGCCACACCTTCGGGAGCGGGCTGGACGTAGCCGCGGCTGGCGAGGTCGCCGAGCAGACCGGGCTGCGGGAAGATCGCGATGTCCGGCGGGTTGCCGGCCTGCGCCAGGCTTCCGATCTGAGCCTCGAATTCCTTCGACGATTCGTACTGAATGTCGATGTCGTTCTCTGCTTCCCAGTCCGCCCAGGACTCTTCGAGAAGCTCTGCTTCGGTATCGGCGATGGTGCCGTAGATGGTAACGATGCCATCCGCGTCTCCGTAGTCGCCGGGGCCGGTGCTGGTGCCGCCGCCGCCGGAGCAGCCGGCGAGCACGAGGCTGGTGGCCCCGACCGCGACCGCGGTGGCGAGCAAACGACGGTTCGAAAGTGAACGCACTGTTTCCTCCTCATTGAGGGATTTCATGGTGTGGTGCTGGGATTGAACCCCGGTCTCGCAACCGGTTCCAGCACCACGGTAAGCGACATCTCAAACCGTTGCAAGTGCTTCATCTCTCGATTTGGCGGCGAGTGCCCGCTATGCTGCAACCGATTCCAACCCGGTAGGAATGACACCATGAGTTCGCTCGCCGAAGTCGCCCGCCGCGCTGGCGTGTCGAAGGCGACCGCCTCGCGCGCGCTCAGCGGAGCCGCTCATGTCTCGCCCGCTGCGAAGGAACGGGTTGCAGCCGCTGCCGCCGACCTCGGATACGTGGTCTCGTCGACCGCCGCGAGCCTGGTGACCGGCCGCACCAAGAACGTCGGAGTGATCACTCCGTTCATCAACCGCTGGTTTTTCGCCGAAGTGCTGGAAGGCATCGAGGGTGCCCTGATCCAGGCAGGCTATGACCTGACGCTGTTCCGGCTGCCGCCCGAGCCGGAGCAGCGCAGCCGGCTGTTCCGCTACTTCCTGGTGCGCAAGCGCGTCGATGCGATTGTCTGCGTCGGAGTCGAGCTGGCCCCCGGCGAGGTGGAGCTCATCCAGGCGCTGCGCCGACCTGCGGTGGGCATCGGCGGGGCGATCCCCGGCATCATGACGATGTGCATCGACGACGAACAGGCCGCCCGACTCGCCACTCGGCACCTCATCAGCCTCGGCCACACTCGGATCGTGCACATCGGCGGCGACCTCGACGCGCAGTTGGACTTCAAGGTGCACTCCCGCCGGTTGGCCGGATTCCGCGGGGCGATGGATGAAGCAGGCCTCGAGCATCCTGATGACTTCCGACCAGCGAGGACGTTCAGCGTGCCCGGCGGCTACGAAGCCGCGATGTCCCTGTTGGCCGATCCGCGGTCCCGGCCGACCGCCATCGTGGCCGGCTGCGACGAGATCGCCATCGGGGCGATCACGGCGGCGCGTCAACTCGGAATCGTCGTGCCGTCCGGGCTTTCGATCGTCGGAATCGACGATCACCCCTACTCGGAGATGTTCGGCCTGACGACGGTGCGGCAGCGCCCGGGCGAGCAGGGTGAGCTGGCTGTCGATCTGGTCGTGCGCGCGATGACGGAGGTCGACGGCGGATTGCCGTCAACCTCGATCGACATTCCGATCACTCTGGTGGTGCGCACGAGCACCACCGCTCCCGTCCCTTCACTGCTCAGGTGACGTCGCTTCGCCAGGTCGTCGCCGCCCCGATCGCGCCCATCAGAACGGCGTAGCCGGCGAGCACGATCCCGCCCTGCCACCACTCGAGTGGGGCAGTGCCACCCCCGCCCGCGCCGGCGAAGACCGCGAAGAAGCTTGCGCCCACGAGCGCATCCCCGGCCGCACCAGGCAGGAACTTGGCGATCTCGCCGAGCCAGTCGGCGAACGCGGCGGCGGTGCGCAGGATCGGTTCGACGAACTGGGTGAACGCGATGATCGTGACGATCGACCCGATCTGGCTGGGAATCAGCACGCCGAGCGCGACGCCGACGAGCCCCCAGAGCGCCATCGCGAGCACGATGCGGCCGAGCATCAGCCACGTGTCGGGGTCGTTGAGCAGCGTCATTTGGCCGGTAGCCGCGAGCACCGGCGCCCCCAGGCCGACCGACCCGAGGAGTGCGACGACGCCGTAGACCGCACCGATGACGAGCCCGGCAACCGCCTTGGCGGCGAGCACGACCGATCGGTTCGGCGTAGCGAGAAACACCGTGCCGAGGGTGCGATGCCGCACCTCGGACGTGATCGACATGGCGCCGAAGATGATCGGGAACACGTAGCCCGTCGCGGTCGCCATGCTGTAGACGAGCGGCGCGAGGAAGTCGTCGGCGATCGGCATCCCGGCCTCTTCGGGCGTGATGCTCAGAAAGAACGCGATGGCGACAGCTGAGAAGCCGACGTACCCGAAGAGGATCAGGGCGAGCACCCACAACAGGCGCGTAGTGCGGATCTTGCGGAATTCGGCCGAGACGGCCCGGAGGAAGGTCATCGCTGCCTCCCTCCCTCCGCGGCACGCTCCGGATCGGCGACCAGCGCGAGGAACTCGTCCTCGAGTCCCGTGCCGGATGCCGCGAGGGCGCTCAATGCGACACCAGCGGCGAGAGCGAGTCGCCCCACCTCGGCGGGAATCAGATCGACGGCGAGCCCGTCCGGCTCGACGCGCACTTGGTGTCCGGCGGCCTTCAGCGCGGCGGTGAGCGCGGCGCGGTCGGGCGCGTCGACGACGCTCCCGGTCGCGGTCGTGGTGCCTTCGAGTGTGCTGAGCGCGCCGACGAAACGCAGCTTCCCGCCGGCGATGACGACGACGTCATCCACGGTCTGCTGCACTTCGCTGAGCAGGTGCGAGCTGACGAGAATGGTGCGGCCCTCGGCGGCGAGCGACTGCAGGAACGAGCGGATCCAGCGGATGCCTTCGGGGTCGAGCCCGTTGATCGGTTCGTCGAGCACGAGCACTCCGGGGTCGCCGAGCAGCGCCGTCGCGAGACCGAGCCGTTGCCGCATCCCCATCGAGTAGCCGCCCACCCGACGGTCGGCGTAGGGCGCCATGCCGGTCTGTTCGAGCACCGCGGTGACCCGTTCGCGCCCGATGCCGGCGGCAACCGCTGTGACGTCGAGGTGGCCGCGTCCCGATCTTCCGGGGTGGAAGGCCGCTTCAAGGGAGGCGCCGACGACGCGCATCGGGTTCTCGAGGTCGCCGTACGCCTTGCCGCCGATCGTCGCCGTGCCGCTGGTGGCGGTGACGAGGCCGAGCAACATCCGCAGCGTCGTGGTCTTGCCGGCGCCGTTCGGCCCGAGGAATCCGGTCACCCGGCCGGGTTCGACGGTGAAGTCGAGGTCTGAGACAGCCGCGACGGCGCCGAAGCGCTTGGTCACGCCATCGAAGACGAGACTCTGTCCGGTGGTCACAAGCTCACGCTATCGAGCGAGCGCCGTGATCGCCACGGTCAGGGTGGACGCGAGGAGCAGTAGCGTGAACGGCAGCCAGATCGCCCGTTCGAGCGCGCTCGGCGTGATCGCGTTCATCACGACGGCAATCACGAGCAGTCCGACGACGATCCAGACGACGACTGGCAGCCACGAGACCGGCAGCGGCGTCCAAACCGGCAGCCCTGCTCGTCTCACGACTATCAGAGCGACCGCAGCCCACACGACGACGGCGACAGCGCTCGCGACCCGGAAGTGCACGGGAAGCACCCCAGCGGTCTGGCCGCCGTACGCCGCGCGTCCCCAGGGCGCTCCGAGCGCGAGGGCGAGCTGGAACACGATCAGTAGGGCAAAGAGTATGAGCGCGACGATCGCCGCAACCCGGGCGACCGCGGTGAGGTCAGACATGGGAGTTCCTCTCTGGAAGATATATGGATATTCCTACCAGATATGATGGCGAAATGCCACGCGCGACCCAGACCGACCTCGCAGTGCTCGCCGCCTTGAGCATCGAACCGATGACCGGGTACGCCCTGCGCGATGCGATCCGGGTCCACC
>NZ_JANMSQ010000315.1:0-8497 GCF_031389465.1 Pseudolysinimonas sp. | reverse complement strand
CCCACGCGGAGATGCAAGCGTCCGATCTGCGACTGTGGCCATTTCGCTCTCCCCTGCGGCAAGCCTACGTCAAACGGCCAAGCTCGGCCAGTCGCTCGGCTGCGGCCGCACCTGTCCGGCGCTTGCCAGCGTGGGCGCGGGCCGCTCCAATGGCGCCATGACCGAGGACATCCGTGAACGCTCGCGCCGCACGCTGGCGGCCGCCCAGGCGAACTTCGAGGCCGCCCCCTCCCTGGCCGCCAGTCTTCGGTCGCGACGTGTTGCCGGGGTTGAACCCGTGACGGCCATCGAACTCTGGGCGGTCGAGGGGGTGCCCGAGATCCGGCCGGGCGACGACCTCGCGGCGTTGATCGCTGATGCCGTCGGAGAACTGCAGGATGGCGACATCCTCGCGGTCACCTCGAAGATCGTGAGCAAGGCCGAGGGCCGCATCGTGCAGGCTGCCGATCGCGAAGCCGCGATCACCGCCGAGACGGTGCGGGTCGTCGCGACCCGCGGGAACACACGCATCGTCGAGAACGCGTGGGGTCAGATCATGGCCGCTGCGGGGGTCGACGCGAGCAACACCGCTGACGGTACCGTGCTGCTCCTTCCGGTGGATCCCGACGCGTCAGCCCGCGAATTGTGCGCCGCCCTGCGGAAGCGTTTCGGCATCCGTCTCGGTGTCGTGATCACCGACACCTTCGGCCGACCCTGGCGGGAAGGGCAGACGGATGTCGCACTCGGCGCCGCCGGGCTGCGCGTGCTCGACGACCTGCGGGGCACCCGCGACGCCGCCGGGCACGAACTGCATGTCACCCAACCGGCCGTCGGGGACGAGATCGCGGCTGCTGCCGACCTCGTGAAAGGCAAAGCAAACGGCACCCCCGTCGCCGTCGTGCGGGGGTTGGCGCACTACGTCACCGACGAGATCGACTCCGCGGGTGCGCAGCCGCTGGTGCGGAAGGCGGATGCCGATATGTTCCGCATCGGGTCGACGGAAGCTTGGGACGAGGGTTACCGCGCCGGTCTGCAGGCAGCCGACCAGGGCGACTAGATGAGCGAAGGGATCCTGCTGCTGGTCCTCCTGGTGCTCTTCCGTTCCTAACTCTCGGAAAACCGGAGGTTCATCCACGAGACGTCGGTGAAGGGCCGGATTTCGGAGAGTTAGGTACACCGACCGCGAGTGTCAGCGCCCCCGGCCACCGCCGGAGGAGCCGAGCGCTGCGTCGATCTCGGCTTGTCGCTCCCGCACCAAGCGGTCGAATGCCGCCACGGGGAACGGCTGGGCGTCGGTGAACGTGATCCCGCCTTTCGTCGCGGCGAACCCTTCGAGCTCCGAAAGCACAGACGCCACAACCTCGGCGCCTTCTTGCGCACGCAGGCGGTAGCCCATGATGACGGAGACGGTGTCTTCGTCGAGGCTGTGGATGTATTCGGTGTACTCAGTCTCAGGGGATTCGGCCATGACGGCAGATTCCCAGGTGACCCGGAGCGCGCGCACTGGCAGACTGCCGAAGATGAGTGACTATTCCGGATCAGGGACCGGGACCCACGTAGAAACCGCGTCGATGTCGACCGCCGAGTTTCTGTTGGACGCCCGCGCGGTCATCGCCGCGATCGAGACGGTGATCGACGGCAAGCGTGAGGTGATCGAGACCGCCGTCACGGTGTTGCTCGCCGAAGGCCACCTCCTGATGGAAGACGTGCCCGGCGTCGGCAAGACGATGCTGGCCCGGGCGCTCGCCCGCAGCGTCGACTGCAGCGTCAGCCGCATCCAATTCACCCCCGATCTGCTGCCGGCCGACATCACCGGCGTCTCCATCTACAACCAGGCGGAACGCGAGTTCGAGTTCAAGCCGGGCCCGGTGTTCGCGAACATCGTCATCGGCGACGAGATCAACCGCGCCAGCCCGAAGACCCAGAGTGCGCTGCTGGAGAGCATGGAGGAGCGGCAGGTGACGGTGGATGGCGCGTCCTACGCCCTGCCGGAGCCGTTCACCGTCATTGCGACGCAGAACCCGATCGAGATGGAGGGGACGTACGCCCTCCCGGAGGCGCAGCGCGACCGGTTCATGGCGCGCAACTCGATGGGTTACCCCGACCAGGCGGCCGAAGCGGCGATGCTGCGCACCCGCGAATCCGGAAGCCCGCTCGACCGGCTCGCCCCGGTTGTCACCCTCGACCGACTGCGCAAGATGGTCGGCACCGTGCGAGCGGTCTTCGTGAGCCCCGCGGTCGAGCAGTACGCCGTCGCGATCGCCGCGGCCACCCGCGCCGATCGCGAGCTGCGACTCGGCGCGAGCCCGCGCGCAACGCTCCAGCTGGTGCGCGCCAGTAAGGCCCGCGCCGCTCTCGACGGCCGCGACTTCGTGCTTCCGGACGACATCGACGCGCTCGCCGTGCCGGTGCTCGCCCACCGCCTCATCCCGAGCCGGTCGGGCGTCAGCGGCTCCCTCGGCGGGGAGGCGCTCGCCGACATCACCGCACGGATCGTCGCCGCGACGCCGGTTCCGCTCGGCGCGTCCGGCGCGGTCTGAGCCGAGAAGCGAGACGACCCGTGGCCCGACGGAACCCGACGGCGGCTGGTGCCGGGGTGGCCGGCGAAGGCACCCGTGCGCTCCGTCGCACGCGCTCCCTGCGCATCACCTGGCGGGCAGGAACGTCGATCGCGCTCGGGGTGCTGGCGGTGTTCCTCGGCTACGGTCTCGGCCGACGCGAGTACTTCGTCGCCGCCTGCCTCGCCATGCTGTTGCCGCTCATCGGCCTCGCCTTCGTGCGGTTGCGCCGCCCGAAACTCGAGATCTCCCGCCTGTTCTCGCCTCCGGTGGTGGCTGTCGGAGGCGTCGTACAGGTGACCGTCCGGGTGACCAATCTCGGTGCGTCGCCGACCACCCCGCTGGCCTGGGATGACGCCTTGCCCTGGTTCGAGCCGATCGAAACCCGCGAGATCGGGCCGATCGGTCTCGGTCGGCGTCGCCCGTACATCACCAGCTACGACCTCCATCCGCCGCGGCGCGGGCTCTATGCGATCGGTCCGTTCGTCGCCGAGCACGAGGATCCGTTCGGCATGGCGACCGCAACGATCGCCGTCGGCAAACCCGAACGGCTCGTCGTCGTGCCGGCCGTGTCGTCGCTCACCGACGGCGGCCCGAACCTCATCGACGGCGAAGGCGAAGCGCACCTCGTGCAGCGCAAGGTCGCCGGCAACGATGACGATCTGACGACCCGCGAGTACCGCAGGGGCGACGCCCTCCGCCGCGTGCACTGGCGAGCGTCGGCCCGGCACGACCAGTTGATGGTGCGCCAAGAGGAGCATCGCAGCCATCCGGATGCCCGCATCCTCGTCGACACCCGCCGCCGCGGGTATCCCGACGCGTTCAGCGACACCGGGATGTCGTGGTCGGCCGAGTGGGCGAGCGACGCATTCGAATGGGTCGTGAGGATGGTCGGCTCGCTCGGTCTGCACCTCGAGTTGGCGGGCTTCCGCGTCGCCGTCGAAGAGACCGCGCGCGCGCAGATCGAACCGATCGGCGACCGGTGGGAGGGGCGCCGCGCCGAAGGATTCCTGACCAGCCTCGCGGGCGTGCAACTGCTCGACCGCACCGTCGCGGAGCTCGCCGCACTGCCGCCGAGCGAAGGGTCGGGGCCGGTGTTCGCGATTCTCGGCGACCCCGAAGACGCGACCGTCGACTGGCTCATCCGGCGCCGCTCGAAGGGTGAGGCCGGGTACGCATTCCTGGTTCACGCTCGCCCGGTTGTGCTCGAGCGGCTACGGGACGCGGGGTGGGTGTGCGTCGTCTCGCAGTCCATCGACGATCCGGCCGACGCGTGGCGCGGCGCGGCGAATCAGACGGGATACGCTCGTGGCTCCCGCTGACCGCACGCGCACCCTCGCGAACACCCGCACCTGGGCTCGCCTCGGCCTCTTCGCTCTCGCGATGCTGCTCGCCTTCGCCGGCCTCGGCACCCTCATCAGCGGCGTCGCCTGGTGGTTCACGAGCGCCCTCACCGTCGTTCTGCCCGTGCTCGCGGTCGGCGTCGCGACCCAGGTGGGCCGGCGCTCCTGGCAGCCGTTCGCGGCGGGGGCCACCGTCGCCGTCGTCTGCCTCACCTTCGGCTACGCGCGCGACGTCTCGCTGCTCGGCATCATTCCGACCGTCGACACGCTCGACCGCTGGTCGGACCTCGTGAATGCGGGCGTCCGCAGCATCACGACGCAGGGCATCCCCGCCGAGGCGGCCGACGGCATCCTCTTTCTGCTCGCGATTCTCGCGGTCGTGTCGGTCGTGTTCATCGCGCCCGCCCTCGACCGTGTGCCCGCGACGGCGGCGCTGCCGTTGCTCGTGGTGCTCGACATCCCGGTCGCCGTGCGCGGTGATATTGCCGACCCAGTGTGGTTCGTGCTGACGGTGATCGCCTTCCTCGCGCTGCTGCGAATCGGGCGACGCCGGATGCCCGTGGTCGGCGTGGTGGGAACGGCGGCGGCCGTGATCATCGGCGCGCTCGTGCTGCCCGCCGCGTTCCCGCCGGTGCGGGAGGTGGTCAGCGGCGACTCGGGGGTGGGCACCGGACTCAACCCCCTCATCGACCTCGGCGACGACCTGCGCCGCAACGAAACGGTGCCCGCCGTGACCTACGTCACCGACGCACCCGGGGGTCTCTACCTGCGGCTCGCGACCCTCGACGAGTTCAACGGCATCAACTGGGAGCCCGACACCTCGACCGACCCCGACAACGACATCGACGAGTTTCCGCCGCCGCCCGGACTCACTGACGAGATCCCGCGCGCCAGCTACTCGGCGGCGATCGATGTGCAGGATCTCGGCGGGCGTTGGCTGCCGATCCCGTACCCCGCCACCTCGGTGGAGGGAGTCGAGGGCGACTGGCGCTGGGAACCCGACGGGCTCGCGGTGCGCAGCTCCGGGGCGAGTGCCGGCGGCCAGGACTACGAGGTGACGTTCCTCGACATCCAGCCCGACCTCGGCCAGCTCACCGCCGACGCCGCCCCCGACGTGCCCACGCGCTACCTCACCCTGCCCGAGCTGATGCCCGAGATCATCGGGCAGACCGCCGAACAGGTCGCGGGAACCGGCTCGACCTACGAGCGCGCGATCGCGCTGCAGGAGTTCTTCGCCGACGGCGACTTCAGCTATTCGGTCGACGCCCCCGTCGAGGATGGCTACGACGGCAGCGGCGTCGGCGTGATCGAGCGCTTCCTCGTCGCTCGGAGCGGCTACTGCGTGCACTTCGCGTCGGCGATGGCCGTGATGGCGCGAGCGGTCGACATCCCGTCGCGGGTCGTCGTCGGCTTCCAGCCCGGGGAGGCGGAGATCATCGACGACGTGCAGGCATTCCAGGTGAGTTCGGCCGACCTGCACGCCTGGCCCGAGCTGTATTTCGAGGGCATCGGCTGGCTGCGCTTCGAGCCGACCCCCGGCCGCGGTGCGCTTCCCGACTACTCGACCATCGCGGCGATCGACGACCCGACGACCCCCGAATTCGAAGGTGTCAACCCGTCGGCGGTGCCGGTGGACCCCTCGACTGTTGCCCCCGATGTGCCCTTCGAGGAGCCGGTCTTCGAAGGGGGCGTCGTCGAGCAGCAGGACCCCACGCCGATCATCATTGCGGTCGCGCTGTTCGCGCTCGTGCTCCTGCTGGCCCCGGCCGGCCTGCGGGTGGTCATCCGGATCCGACGGATGCGGCGGGTGCGTACCGTCGGGGATGCCGCGGCCGCGTGGGCGGAGGTCCGCGACACCGCGCATGACCATGACTGGGTCGCCCCCGACTCCGAAACCCCGCGACAACTCGCGACGCGCCTCGCGATCGTCGTCGGTCGCGAGGCTGTCTTGCGCTTGCAGGACGGCGTGGAGTCGGCCGCCTACGACCGCCCAGGTTCAGACGTGATGAGCGCTGAGGAGGTCGCCGACCTCCGCCACGCGATCGCCTCCGCCGCCCCCATCGGGGTGCGGTTGCGCGCGATCTTCCTTCCGCCATCCCTGATGGCGCGGGCCGGTTTCGGCAGTCGTCCGCAAGACGACCGCGACCCCGCCTAGCGCTCTCACCGACCACCTGAGCTACCGCAGGGTCACCCGATCGCGAGGAGCGGTTTCTCGGTCAGCGGGTTCGTCGTCCAGGCGGCGCGCACGCCGTAGACGTCGTGGACGAGGTCGGGGGTCAGCGTCGCTGCGGTAGACCCAGACGCGATGACCCGGCCGCCGGCGAGCACCACGACGTAGTCGGCATGTGAGGCGGCGAGGGCGAGGTCGTGCATCGCGGTGAGCACCGTAACCCCGTCGGAGGCGAGGCGGGCCAGCAACCCGAGCACGTCGAGCTGGGCGGCGATGTCGAGGTGGTTCATCGGCTCATCGAGCAGCAGCAACTGCGGTTGCTGCGCGAGGGCGCGGGCGAGTAGCACCCGCTGTCGTTCTCCGCCTGACAGCGACGGCAGTTCGCGGTCGGCGAAGGGCAGGGCGCCGGCATCCGTCAGCGCTTGGGTGACGATCTCGTCCGATGATGGGTCGTGACCGCCGAGGAGGGCCTCGTGCGGGGTGCGACCCAATTCGACAACGGCCCGCCCGGTGAGGGGCAGTTCGGTCGTCGCCTCCTGCTCGACCAGGGCGACGCGGCGGGCGCGGTCGCGGCGACGCATCGCCAACAGGTCGGCGCCGTCGAAATGCACCGTTCCGGATGCCGGCCTCAGTACCCCGGCGACAACCCGCAACAGGGTCGACTTTCCGGCGCCGTTCGGGCCGAGCAGCGCCGTCACCGCGCCGGCGGGAGCCTCGAAGGCGGCGGCATCCACCAGGGCGTTGTCGTCGATGCGCACCGTGACGTCGGCTGCCGAGAGGGTCATGCCTCGCTCCGGCGGCGGGCGAGCAGGATCGCGAACACGGGCGCCCCGATGATCGCGGTGACGATGCCGACCGGAAGTTCACGCGGCTCGAACACCGTGCGGGCGAGGGTGTCGGCCCAGACCAGGAAGACCGCGCCGGTGAGCGCCGAGAGCGGCAACAGCGCGCGGTGTCCCGGGCCGACGAGCAGCCGCACGGCGTGGGGTAGTACCAACCCGACGAATCCGATGGAACCGCTCACGGCGACGAGCGCACCGGTGAGCAGGGCGCCGGCTCCGAGCAGCGTCCAGCGCACGCCCTGCACCGGGATGCCGAGCGACGCCGCTGTCGTGTCGCCGAGGGCGAAGGCATCCAGGATGCGTCCGGTGAGCGTGAGGGGAACGCCGATGACGAGCATGGCGATCCCGGCGATCGCCACGGCCTCCCACCGCGCGCCGGCGAGTGAGCCGAGCAGCCACGACAGCACCTCGCGGTAGGCGTCGCCGGTCGCGACCCAGAAGATCACGAATGACGTGAGGGCGGCGGCGAGCGACGAGACGGCGACGCCGGCGAGCACCGTGCGGGTGGGCGTGATGCGTCCGAATGCCCCGGCGAGGGCGAGGGTCGCGGCGAGGGCGAGCAGCGCTCCGGCGAACGCCGCCACGGGGAGCAGCAACGAGAACCCGAGCAGCAGCACGGTGACGGCGCCGAGCGAGGCGCCCGACGAGATGCCGAGCAGGTACGGGTCGGCGAGCTGGTTGCGGGTGAGCGCCTGCATGATGGCGCCGACCAGGGCGAGGCCGGCGCCGACCGCGGCAGCAGTGAGGATGCGCGGCAGCCGCAACTCCCACACGATCCCGTCGCGCAGCACGCTCAGCGGCGATTCACCGCCGGTGAGGTGAGCCCAGATCGCCCCCCAGACCTCGCCGAACGACAGGTCGGCGGGTCCGATTGCGACGGCGAGCAGAATCGAGAGCACGAGCGTGATCGCCAGCATGACGCCGGCGATCAGGGCTCGCGTTCTCGCTCGGATCACGGCAAATCTAGCTCCGCCAGCTGTTGCGCCACCGACGTCGCCGCCGACACGGAGCGCACCCCGGCCTCGCCCGCCGCGAACGGCAGGATGATGTAGCGCTGCTGCTGTACGGCCGCGAGGGCTGCTGTGGCGGGGTTCGATTCGAGCAGCTCGATCTTCG
This sequence comes from Pseudolysinimonas sp., assembly GCF_031389465.1. Classification (GTDB taxonomy): domain Bacteria; phylum Actinomycetota; class Actinomycetes; order Actinomycetales; family Microbacteriaceae; genus Pseudolysinimonas_A. Next base: position 489 of record NZ_JANMSQ010000315.1, on the reverse strand, counting down.
AGGCCGCGGTGTTCCAGTCGGCATCGATCAGCACGATGACGTCGGGGTCGGCGGCGACGACCGACTCCCAGCCGAAGCTCGACCAGGTCATCGCGATGTCGCCGGCGATGTTGGCCAAGCCCACGGTCTCGAGTACGAGCTGCGGCGCCCCGGTGCCAGCACCGACATACGGGATGTCGGTTCCCGACGAATACCAGAGGGCAGTGAGCCCGCGGTCGTCGGGTTCGATCGCGGCGAGTTCGTCGCTCTGGGCGGCGAGGAGGTCGCTGGCCGGAACGCCGAAGATGTCCGCCGCTTCCTCGATTTCACGGAACACCTCGTCGAACGTGAGCTTCGCGGGGGCACCGGCTGAGCGGCAGGCGGCCGGTTGCACATAGCTGTTGACCCCCAGCGCGAGCAGTTCGCTTCTCTCGCCCGCGGCATCCGCGGCGAACGCCGACTCCCAGCCCGAGTAGACCAGGTCGGGTTCGAGTTCGAGCACCGCCTCTT
>NZ_JANMSQ010000309.1:0-7976 GCF_031389465.1 Pseudolysinimonas sp. | reverse complement strand
CGGCATCCTCTTCCATGTGCGCGCGCTCGATCGGGATGTCGACGGTCGTGCCGTCTTCGAGTTCGACCTGCACCGAGCCCTCGAACGCGATCGGCTCGTCGTACTGGCTGATCTGATAGTTCTTCGCCAGGTCGGGGTAGAAGTAGTTCTTGCGCGCGAATCGGGATGACGTGGCGATCTCGCAGCCGAGCGCCAGCCCCAGAGAGATGGCGTACTCGACAGCCTTCTCGTTGACGACCGGGAGGGAGCCGGGGAGTCCGAGGTCGACGGGGGTGATCAGCGTGTTCGGGTCGGCGTCGTGGTTCTCGGTGTTCGCCGGGTTCGGCGCGTCGGAAAACATCTTCGTCTTCGTGCTGAGTTCGACGTGGATTTCGAGGCCGATCACCGGCTCGAAGAGTTCGAGCGCTTTGTCGTAGTCCATCAGATCGGCTTTAGCCATGGCATCCATCGTATTTGCCGTGGGTGGGTGCGGATGCCGTGGCCGGGCGGGCAGCGGATGTCGAGTCCTCCACAGGGTCGGTTCGTGCGACTTATCCTGAGAATGGTTGGTCTACCTAGAACATACGTTCGAATGTTGATTCAATGGATGTATGTCCCCTTCCACCCCCGCGGTCGCCTCGTGGCTCGAGGCGAACCCGTGCGCGCTCGACGACACCGCATTGCTCGCGGGCACGCGGGAGTTGGGTGAGTTGCGGCGGGTTGTGGAGGCGGCGCAGGCTGCGTTCGCGGCCGAGGTGAAGCACCGCTCCCGCCGTGAAGACGGGTTCGGCGGGCTCGCCCAGCGGCTCGGCGCCGGTACTCCCGAGAAGCTCGTGGAGCAGGTGTCGGGAGTCTCGAAGCGTGAAGCGCAGACTCTGGTGCGAGTTGGTGAACTGCTCACCGTGGATGCCGCCCCCTGGCTCACCGCCGTCGGCACCGGCATCGCGGCGGGGCGCGTGTCGGTCGTGAAGGCCGACGCCATCCGCACCGGGCTCGGGACGCCGACTGAGGATGTCGCGGCGGATGATCTCGCCGACGCCGCCGGGGAGCTTGTCGCTCTCGCCCCGACCCTGTCGGTTGAGAAGCTCGCCGCCCGCGCCCGGCAACTGCGCGACGACCTCGACACCGCCGGCGTGCGCGACCGGGAGCGGATGCTGCGCGACAAGAGATACCTCACCCTCACTCCCCTCGTCAACGGCATGACCCAACTCTCCGGGCTGCTCGACCCCGCATCGGCAGCCATTGTCGGCGCCGCCTACGACGCCGCCACCTCACCCCGTCGCGGCGGACCCCGCTTCATCGACGACGAGTCGCGTGAACGGGCCGAGAAGCTCGTCACCGATGAGCGCAGCCTCGGGCAGATCGCCCTCGACACCTTCGTTGACCTGCTCCGCATCGGCACCGAGGTCGACCCGGGCAAGCTGCTCGGCGCGCGTCGTCACGCCGTCCGCGTGCTCGTCACCGACCGCGATCTGCGCGAACGACGTGGGCCAGCCTTCATCCAAGACCAAAGTGAAGCCGTCTCGATCGAAACCGCCGAGCAACACATCTGCGACACCGGCATCGTGCCCATCCACTTCACCGACGACGGCGAACCCCTCCGCCTCGGCGTGACCCGCCGGCTGTTCTCGTCGAAGCAGAGAGACGCGCTTGCCGCCCGCGACGGAGGGTGCCGCTTCCCGAACTGCGACCGCCCCGCCTCCTGGTGCGAAGCCCACCATCGCATCCCCTGGGCCGACGGCGGCCCCACCGACACCCGCGACGGCGTCCTGTTATGTCGCCACCACCACATGCTCGTCCACGACAACGGATGGACGATCGACCGAGATCCGGTGCGCGGATTCGTCGCGATACCGCCCCGATCTGTCGACCCCGATCGACGACCGATCCCGATGCCGGCCCGATCCCGCGTCGCCGCACGACTACTCACCGCCCGACGGCAGACATGAACAGCACCCGCATGCCGAGGCTCGATATCGTCGAGAACGTGACCGAGAACTATCCGCGAGGGGTGGAGAACGTGCGCGCCGTGCTGCGGGCGGCCGGTGTTGCCGGGGCTGACCGCATCCGCCACATCCCCGACGGTGCCCGCACTGCCGCCGAAGCAGCCGCCGCACTGGGGGTCGAGGTCGGTGCCATCGCCAACTCGCTCGTGTTCGTCGCCGACGGCAACCCGCTGCTCGTCATGACGTCCGGCGGGCACCGGGTCGACACGGTGGTGCTTTCGGCACGGATCGGGGTCGAGGCGATCGAGCGGGCGACGCCCGAGATCGTCCGGGTCGCGACCGGGCAGGCGATCGGCGGGGTCGCGCCGGTTGGGCACCCCGCGCCGTTGCGCACCATCGTCGATCCGGTGTTGGAGACGTTCCCCGAGATCTGGGCCGCCGCGGGGCACTCACACGCCGTGTTCCCGCTCACTTACGAGCAACTCGTGCGCATCACCGGCGGCACCGTCGTCCCGGTCGACTAGCCGATCTTGGTATCGATACGCCGCTTCACGGGCTACTCAACCAACGAAGGGGTTCGACACGCCGCTTCGCGGCTACTCAACCAACGAGGGTGGGCGCCTGAGATAGCAGGGGGCCGCCCCACTGCTGCTCCAGAAGGGACTCGAGGGCCGCGCCGACCGTGTAGAGGCGGGCATCCTCGCGGACAGGGGCCATGAACTGGATGCCGACCGGCAGACCGTCCTCGGGGGCGAGGCCCGCGGGAATCGAGATGCCAGGCACACCGGCGAGGTTCGCCGGGATCGTCGTCAGGTCGTTGAGGTACATCGCCAGCGGGTCGTCGACCTTCGAACCCAGCAAGAACGCCGTCGTCGGCGCCGACGGGGTCGCCAGCACGTCGCACCTCTCGAACGCGGCCGAGAAGTCGCGCTGGATGAGCGTCCGCACCTTCTGCGCCGACCCGTAGTAGGCGTCGTAGTAGCCGGCCGAAAGGGCGTAAGTGCCGAGGATGATGCGGCGCTTCACCTCGTCACCGAAACCTGCTTCGCGGGAGGCGGCCATGACATCCTCGACAGTTCCACCGGGCACGTCGACCCGCAGGCCGAAACGCACGGAGTCGAACTTCGCCAGGTTGCTCGACGCCTCAGCCGGCAGGATCAGGTAGTAGGCGGCGATCGCGTACTCGAACGACGGCGCACTCACCTCGACGATCTCGGCGCCCTGGGCTTCGAGCAGAGCCAGGCTCTCGCGGAACCGTTGCAGCACGCCCGGCTGGAAGCCCTGGTTCTCCTGCGACAACTCGTCAACGACGCCCACGCGCAAACCGCGAAGCCCTTCACCGCGCAACCCGGCGCGCGCGGCGTCGGCGAACGACGGCCAGGCGTCCGGGATGGAGGTCGAATCCCGCGGGTCGTGCCCGCCGATGACGTCATGCAGCAGGCCGGCATCCAGCACCGTGCGGGTGACGGGTCCCACCTGGTCGAGCGACGACGCCAGAGCGATCGCTCCGTAGCGCGAGACACCGCCGTAGGTGGGCTTCATGCCGACCGACCCGGTGACCGCCGCGGGCTGCCGAATCGACCCGCCCGTGTCGGAACCGAGCGCGAGCGGCGCCTCGAATGCCGACACCGCCGCGGCCGAACCGCCACCGGATCCGCCGGGGATCCGCGTCAGATCCCACGGGTTGTGGGTGTTGCCATACGCGGAGTGCTCGGTCGACGAGCCCATCGCGAATTCGTCCATGTTGGTCTTGCCGAGCGGCACCAGACCGGCCGCCCGCATCCGCGCCACGACGGTCGCGTCGTACGGCGGAATCCAGCCCTCCAGAATCTTCGATCCCGCCGTCGACGGCATGTCGAGGGTGCACAGTACATCTTTGATGGCGACCGGGATGCCTGCCAGCGAGCTCAGCTGTGCCCCTGCTGCACGTTGCGTATCGACCCGGCCGGCCGCATCGAGGGCGCCAGCGTTGATGTGCAGAAACGCATGGATGTCGCCGTCGACGGCGGCGATGCGGTCGAGGTGCGCCTGCGTGACCTCGACGCTCGAGACCTCGCGCGACGCGAGCAGGTCGGCGAGATCGGCGGCCGACTTCGTGATCAGGTCCGACCCGGTGGGGGCGCTCACTGCTCCTCCACTCACTGTTCTTCACCCAAGATGCTCGACACCTTGAACTGGCCGAGCTCGTGCGCCGGGGCTCCCGACAGCGCCTGCTCGGTGGTGAGGGTTGGGCCGACGACATCCTCCCGCGTCACCATGCCCAGCGGAATCGGGTGGCTCGTCGCCGGAACGTCGGGGGTCGCGACGGCGGTCACCTTCGCGACCGAGTCAACGATCAGCGCCAGCTCGCCGGTCAGGCGGGTGACCTCGTCATCCGTCAAAGCGATGCGGGCGAGATGCGCGAGATGCGACACGACGTCGGGGGTGATGATTTCGACAGGCTCAATCCAGCGTTCAGTCACCCCGGAAGTCTACGAGGCAGGCGAACCCTCCTCGGTCGCTGCTGCCGGTCGCTGCTGCGGCGCGCTGCTACCGCGCCAATGCCTTCGCCTCAGAGAGGTTCGAGGCGTCGGTCGTGGCGTACTCGCCCTGCCCGATCGCGATCAGAGCCGTGTTGCGCACCGCGGTCGTGCCGGGCCAGAAGTAGTAGACGTGACCGGTGATGTCATCGAGCCGTTCCCCGGTGATCGGGTCGCCCATCGCGCGCACCGAGAACCGGGTGGCCCCGAAGTCGGCGTCGAGCGGCTGACTGCCGAACACCCCACTGCGCGGCACCGGGTCGGTGTCGGCGGCCGCCACCCAGACGTTGTGGTCGGTGACCTTGAGGTCGTCGACGCTCGTCGCCGGGCTGCCGGGCGAACCGACCAGGATGAGCGCATCCACCGAGATGTCGTTCTCTTGCAGGGCGAGCATCGCTGCGGTCGACCCGTAGGAGTGCGCGACGATTGACACATACGGACCCGGGTCGGCGGCCCCCTGGGCGGAGCCGGTGACGGAGCGAACCGCGTCGAGACCCTGCACCGACCCGGTCAGGACATCCCGGCCCTGGTAGGCGAGGTCGAGTCCGGCGATGTTGACGACCGAGGGCGTTTGATAGCCGATCCAGGCGATCGTCGCGACGTCGCCCTCGAGGTCGAGCCGGTCGAGCCACTGCTGCTGTTCGATGAGCGAGGTTTCCGCGTTGCCGGTCCAGTCGACGAGTTGCTCGGCAACGCCGACGTACATCCCGGGAATGAAGAAGGTCACGTAGTCGGCGGAGGTCAGGTTGCCGACCGCGATGACCGCTCGACCCTGGGCGGTGACGTCGAGTGACACGAGGGTGCGCCGCTCCCCCGACGCGCCGGTGAGCAGCGACGTTTCGACGGCGCTGAGCATGCGCAGGCGGGCCTGCAGCTCGTCTTCCATCGCACGACCCACTCCGGCATCCAGCTGGGCGTGGATGTCGGATACGGTCTGGTCGAGGAAGGAGCGGTTGGCGCTGTCCCGCACCGCGTAGGGCACTCCTTCGAGGTTGCCGACGACACCGGGAAGGTCGATCCACAGCGAGTCCCGGGCGCTCGCGGGCGTGCGCTTCCACCACATCGCCACGTCGGTCGCGGCGGGCGGGGTGGCCGCCAACTCGCCGATCGCTTCGGGGTACAACGCGATGAACTCGGAGCGTTCCCCGGGGGTGAGGTCGACGAGCTGGTCGAGTAGGGCGACGCCGTCGAGACGGGCGATCCGGTCGAGCGATGAGCCGCCGCCGACCGGGTCGGGGCCGATGAACGGCTGCGGAACGTCACTGGCGACGGTCACGACGGAGGGCTGGGCGAGAGCCTCCGAAGCCGTCGCGGCGGTGACGGGCAGAAGGACGGACGACATGCCAAAGACCCCGGCGACGACTGCAGCGACCACCGGGGTAGACAGAATCGTCGTGACGTCGACCAGCACGTCGGGTTGTCCCATCGCCCAGCGCACGGAGCGCCTACCTTAACGGGGGCGGGCATCACCGTACGCCCCTCATTCTAGGGTCAGGGTGCCACCCAAAAGGGGGGCGGATCCTGTGGGTACGCCAAAAAGACCCTGGATCGACTCATTTGCCCCCCGAACTGGGGACATGAGGGGACATTCACACCCATTCGAGGGCCACGGGGACGTACCGTGGAGCCTTCGAGGTGGGTGAGACGACGGAATCCGTTGCGTCGCGTGCTGGGCCAAATCGAGTACCTGGTGTGCCCCGAATCGCGCTGGTGCTTGATCTGCCAGGTCGTGCCGAATCCCCTCGTGACACCCGTCGAGGCAACGTTTGTCGAGTCGCCTGTTGTCGAGGGAGCGGCGCATCGGGGGTAGGGATCAGGACCCACTTCCCGATGCGCCGCCGGTCGACGCCGTTCGGACCCGCATCCGATTGGGTGTCTCACCAAGAGAGACCGGCGCCGGGGGCGACTATGACGCGAAATCGCACCCCGTTTGCAACGGTTTGTACCCCGATGCCGCGCACCACCTGCGATTTCCGACCTCGGCGGCCACCGGCGGCCGGTGTCATCGGCCCGAACCACGACGGAGTCCGTTGCTTCGAGCTGTACTGAGCGTTCTACTCCACCGGAGGCAGGGCGTCGGGGCCGCTTTCGACGAGCAGCTTGAACTGCGCGGCGTCAAGGATGCGCAGTCCCAATTCTTCGGCTTTCGCGAGCTTCGACCCAGCCCCCGGGCCCGCCGCGACGAAGTCGGTCTTCTTCGAAACACTGGATGCCGTCTTGCCTCCGGCCCGCAGGATCGCCTCCTGCGCCTCCTCCCTCGAGTACCCCTCGAGGGATCCGGTCGCGACGACGGTAAGGCCCGCGAGCGGCCCTTCGGCTCCCCCGGCACGGCCCGGACCCGGGTGACCGGGCACCGACCACGGCACCCCGGCCGCCCGCCACGATTCGACGATCTCGACGTGCCAGTCGACCTCGAACCATTCGAGCACGGCATCCGCGATGATTCCGCCGACCCCTTCGACCGCCGCGAGTTCGTCGCGCGTGGCCGCCCGGATCGCGTCGAGCGAGCCGAAGTACGCCGCGAGCGCCCGCGCCGCGACCGGACCGACGTGCCGAATCGACAGCGCGACGAGGAAGCGCCACAGCTCTTTCGACTTCGCCCTCTGAAGTTCATCGAGCAACTTCTCGGCCGCGGCGCTCGGCCCGGTCACCGCGGGCTGGTCTTTGCGAGCTTGCGTGACGATGCGCCGGAACGGGCTGCGCAGATCGGGGCGACCCTCGGCATCCGTCTTCACGATGCCGGTCTCGGCGTCGCGCACCCGCACCTCGATCGGCAGCAGGTCAGCCATCGTCAGCGCGAACAGTCCGGCCTCGGTGACGAGCGGCGGGGGCGACGGGATGTCGGGACGGGTGAGGGCGACCGCACCGATCTCGCCGAGCCCCTCGATGTCGAGGGCGCCGCGGGATCCGATGTGTTCGACCCGCCCGATCACCTGCGCAGGGCACGACCGCGCGTTCGGGCAGCGCAGGTCGACGTCGCCCTCCTTCGCGGGCCGCAGCGGCGTGCCGCACACCGGGCAGTCGGCGGGCATCACGAACTCGCGCTCGGAACCGTTCCGCAACTCGACCACCGGGCCGAGCACCTCGGGGATGACGTCGCCTGCCTTGCGCAACACGACGGTGTCGCCGATGAGCACACCTTTGAGCTTCACGACATCCTGATTGTGGAGCGTCGCCTGGCGCACCTCCGAACCGGAAACCCGCACCTTCTCCATGACCGCGAAGGGTGTCGCCCGGCCAGTGCGCCCGATCGAGACGACAATGTCGAGCAGCTTGGTGTTCACCTGCTCGGGCGGGTACTTGTAGGCGATCGCCCAGCGCGGTGCCCGGCTCGTGGCGCGCTACTCGACTTGCTGGGCGAGATCGTCGTGCTACTCGACGACGCCGTCGATCTCGTCCTCGACGGTGTGGCGAATCTCACCGTCCCTCTCCACGTACTCGGCGGCCGCAGCGGCATCCTTCGTGACTTCGAACCGACCAGAGGTCGGCAGCCCCCACGATTTCAGCAGCGCATAGACCTCCGACTGCGAGT
>NZ_JANMSQ010000330.1:0-4461 GCF_031389465.1 Pseudolysinimonas sp. | reverse complement strand
CTCGAGCGCGGGTCGGTGACGCGGCGCGGGGAGGCGGTGACACCGGGGGCGTTGACCGCGGTGAAGCAACTGGCCGCGGATTTGCCGGCCGCGCGCGACCGCCGGCTGGAGCTTGCCGACTGGCTGACCGATCCGAAGAATCCGCTGACGGCGCGGGTGATCCTCGAGGGCCTCGCCGAGGTCGCGCACGCCCACCACTTGCCGCTCATCGTCGACTCGACGGTCGCGACCCCCTACCTGAACCGTCCGATCGAGTGGGGGGCGGATGTCGTCATCCACTCGGCGACGAAGTTCCTGGGCGGTCACGGCACGACCCTGGGCGGGGTCGTCGTCGAATCCGGCCGGTTCCACTGGGCGAACGAGCGCTTCCCGCTGTTCGACACCGAGGTCGCCCACTACGGCGGACTCAACTGGCACGGCAACTTCGGCGAGTACGCCTTCCTCACCCGCCTTCGCGCCGAGCAGTTGCGCGACATCGGCCCGGCCCTCGCGCCGCACTCGGCGTGGCTGTTGGCGCTGGGCGTCGAGACCCTGCCGTACCGAATGCAGGCGCACGTCGACAATGCCCGCGCGGTCGCCGAATGGCTCGATGCCGACCCGCGAATCGACTTCGTGAACTGGGCGGGCCTGCCGCAGCATCCGCACTTCGAGCGCGCCAAGAAGTACCTGCCGAAGGGTCCCGGCTCGGTGTTCTCCTTCGGGGTGAAAGGCGGTCGTGCCGCCGGCCAGACGTTCATCGAGAGCGTCAACCTCGCCTCGCACCTCGCCAATATCGGCGACGCGAAGACCCTCGTCATCCACCCCGGGTCCACGACGCACGCCCAGCTCACCGAGCAGCAGCTGGTGGACGCCGGCGTTCAGCCGGGCCTGGTGCGCATCAGCGTCGGCATCGAAGATGTCGAGGACATCATCGATGACCTCGACCAAGCGCTCGCGGCAGCAGTCAAGGGAGAATGAACTCATGAGCACTGCAACCGTGGATCTCGACTCCGCTGAGCTGGAAACCGTTCACCTGACGAACGGACTGACCTGCGACATCCCCGCATCTTCGCCACTCGCGAGGCTGCTGAAGTCGAAGCGCACCTGGGTCGGCCCGTCCGCGCAGGACCGCTTGAAGATCCTGCAGAAGGCGAAGACCGTTGCGATCGTCGGCGCCTCGCCGAATCCGTCGCGCTCGTCATTCTTCGTCGCCACGTATCTGAAGCAGTCGAGCGACTACGAGCTCTATTTCGTCAACCCGAACGCCGACGAGATCCTCGGCCAGAAGGTCTACAAGTCGCTCGCCGACCTGCCGGTCGTGCCCGACATCGTCGACGTGTTCCGCAAGGGCAGCGACATCCCGCAGGTGATGGACGAGGTGTTGGCGATCGGCGCCACGACCGTCTGGGTGCAGCTCGGTATCTGGAATGAAGAGGCGGCGTACTACGGCGAGTCGAAGGGACTCACCGTCGTCATGGACCGCTGCATCAAGGTCGAGCACGCCCGGTTCCATGGCGGCCTGCACCTGCTCGGCTTCGACACCGGGCAGATCACCGCACGCAAGACCCTTCGCTAGCGCCTTCGTTACCCCGCGTTTCGCGGTCGCGTGTGTGCGGCGGGATACGGGATTACCGTGGCTGGTATGACCACCAAGCTCCCCTCGCCGCTCGTCTCCGCACAGTGGCTCGCCGACCACCTCGGCGTCGACGACCTCGTCGTCGTGGACGCATCGGTCGTCTCCTACACCCTGCCGAACGGCAAGCCGGGATCGCTCAGCGGGCACGAACAGTACGTCGCCGAGGGCCACCTCCCGGGAGCCGTGTTCGCCGACCTGATCGACGAATTCTCTGACCCCGACGGCCGCTTTCCCTTCACCCGCCCCGACGTCGCGCGCTTTGCTGCCGCGGCTGGCGCACTCGGCATCGGATCCGACACGACCGTCGTCGTCTACGACACCACGCTCGGCCAATGGGCGGCACGGTTCTGGTGGCTGTTGCGCGCATTCGGCCACGACGCCGCCGCGGTACTCGACGGCGGGTTGACGGCTTGGCGGGGGGAGGGGCGTCCGGTCGAGCGCGGTCACGTCACGCCGACTCCGGCCGTGTTCGAGGGCGTCGAGCGTCCCGACTCGTGGGTCGACAAGGCGTACGTCGAGCGGGTCGTGAGCGGCGAAGAGGATGCCGCGTTGGTGTGCTCGATCCCGCCGAAGGAGTTCACCGGAGAGATCCCGTCCCGCGCACGTCCCGGCGTCATCCCCGGATCGCGATCCCTCCCCGCCGTACGCCTCGTCGATCGTGAGGCGCGCACCGCGCTCCCGGATGCCGAACTGCGCGAACTGTTCGCGCCCGTGCTCGACGCTCCGCGCATCGTCGCCTACTGCAACGGCGGAGTCGCGGCTGCGGCCGCCGCACTGCAGCTGGTGCGCCTCGGCGAGACTCACGTCGCGATCTACGACGGCTCGCTCAACGAATGGGCGGCCGACCCCGACGCGCCACTCGTGACGGCTGCCGATGGCGCTCTCGTCTAGCTGATCTCATTCAGCAGGCCGTTGTCGACGACGGGCGACTGGATGCCTTCGCCGGTGCTCACCACGTTCTCGTTGCCGTTGACCACGACGGTGCCGATCGTCGTGTCGACGACGATCGTGTTCTGTTCGCCGCGGATCGTCAGGTCTTCGATGCTGATCGCCGAGATGTCGGCCCGCTGACCTTCGAGCTCGAGGCTGCCGATCGTCTCGCCGGCGATATCGGCCCCGTCACCGCGGATGATCAGGGTCGCAATCGAGGTGAAGGCGAGTTCGATGCCGCCGCCTTCGAGGGTCACGGTGCCGCACTCTCCAAGCACGTAGTTGCCCGGTCGATCGATGAGCAGGTCGTCGCAGTCGAACTCTTCGACCGGCTCCGGCGGCGGGGCCGACTCGCTCGGCTCCGGGGTGGCGCTGGTTTCCGTCGGCGCGGGCGCGGCGGTTCCTGTGCCCCCATCGATCAGGAAGTTGCTCGTGCAGCCGGCGAGCACCACGGCCGCGAGGGCGAGGGCGAGCAGTCCGACGGGAGCGGGCAGCGAGCTGGTCATACAGCGAGCCTATCCGCGAGGGCGGTCGCGTCGGTGAGTGGAAGGTCGCAGACGAAGTGCTCGCAGAGGTAGGCGGTGTCGGAACCGCCGCGGCTCACCCGCCCCGCGAACAACTCGAAGCCGACCGCCGCGAATGCCCCAGCCTGCTCCTCGGTGACGAGCGCGAGAACCCGCGTCGACCCGCCCCAGCGCCGGGCAACCGCCGCGAGCGCCGAGTCGATCGGACCCACGACCACGAGCTGGCCGACCGCGCGACCAAGCCGGACCGCGATCGCGAGTGCCGCACCGAACGAGAGCGGCTGCCCAGGGGCGAGCGGAAGAGCGGGCGCGATCGCCCGCTCCGCGATTCTGCGGTGCCGGTCGTCGCCGCTGAGGGCGGCGAGCAGGAGAGCCGCGTCGGCGAGCAATGCGCGGCCCGACGGGCTCGCGCCATCGGAAACCTCAGGGGGAAGGGCGAGGCCGCGCGCGGCGAGTACCGGGTCGCCGCCTGACGGTGCAGCGACGCTCCTGCCGTCGGAACACGACTCGACAAGGTCGCGGGCGACGACGGCATACCGAGAGTCGCCGGTGGCGAGAGCGAGCCGAAGAAGTCCACCGGCGAATCCGCCGTAGTCCTCGAGAGTTGCGACAGCATCCGATACCCGCCCGTCGAGCGACGCTCGGCGAAGAGGAGCGCCCTTGGGTTGAGTAGTCGGCGAAGCCGACGTGTCGAAGCCGCCGTGAATCGCGAGCACCGCATCCGCTGCATCGCGCGCCGCCGTGATCCAGTCGTCGCGGTCGAAGCGCACCCCCGCGTCGGCGAGCGCCCCGATGGCGAGCCCGTTCAACCCAGTCAGCACCTTGCCGTCGAGCGGCGGCGGCGGCTGGGTGGCGCGGGCCGCGGCGTCGAGCGCGTAGTAGCCACCCTCGACCCGCACGCCGTCGATCTCGCTCTCGCTGTCCTGGCCGGAAGCGAAGCCGCCCGAGCCGGATTCGTCAGAAGGTCGCAACACGTCGAGCAGAAACCCCGCGATTCCGGTCGACGTGGCCTCGTCACCGATAGCCGCGTAGCAGGCGAGCAACTGGGCGTTGTCGGCCAGCATCCGCTCGTAGTGCGGTTCGCTCCAGTCGCGGTGCACGGCGTAGCGGAAGAAGCCGCCTTCGATCGGGTCACGCAGCGGGGATGCCGCCATCCGCGCGAGCGTTCGTCGGCCAAGCTCGCGGGCCGGGTTGCCGCCCTGTTCGAGCAGGAACGCGAGCACCGGGGTTGTCGGAAACTTCGGGGCGGTGCCGAAGCCGCCGAATTCCCGGTCTTCGACCGCGAGCACCTCGGTGACCGCAGCTTCGAGAACCGCGGGCGACAACCCGGCCTCTTCGGCGATGGGTCGGTCGGCGGTCAGCGCGGCGACGAGCGCGGTTGCCGTCTGCTCC
>NZ_JANMSQ010000329.1:0-1986 GCF_031389465.1 Pseudolysinimonas sp. | reverse complement strand
GTCGACGTCGGGGGCGATGACGGGGAAGTGTGAGATGGAGATCGTCATAGCCACGAAACTACGCGCGGGATGCCGGGGCCGCTTCTCGGATCCTGCTCGACGGTGTTGGCTTCGACGGTGCCGGCCCCGATCGGCTCGGCCTCGTGCCCACCATCACGGTCTTCGGCGGCAGGTTCTGCCACCCGGAGTGGTCGAGTGCGCGATAAGCGGAGGGCGTCATCCCGACAATCTCGGTGAAGCGCGAGCTGAACGAGCCGAGCGATGTACACCCGACCGCGAGACACACGTCGGTGATCGAGAGGTCGCCGCGCCGCAGCAGCTCCTGAGCCCGTTCGATGCGACGCGTCATCAGGTAGGAGTACGGCGTCTCGCCGTAGGCAGCCCGGAAACGCCGGGCGAAGTGCGACGGCGACATGAGCGCCCGCTGCGCCATTTCGGGCACGTCGAGCGGGCGGGCGTATTCCCGGTCGATGAGGTCGCGGGTGCGACGCAGATGCGCGAGATCGGCGAGCTCCTCGGGCGTCATGCGCAGAAGCGTACGCGGAGACCTCAGCCTGAGGTTGCGAGCGCGTTGAATGCGGTGATCGACAACCACGAGCCGAGCCCGACCGACACGACCCAGAGCCCGAGCGCGATGACCCAGTCGATGGTGGTCGGGGTGGTGACCTCCTGCGCCTCGGTCGGAGTGAGACCGAAGTAGCGGCGCGCCTTGCCCTCGTACTGGAAGCGCGCACCGGTGATGCTCACCGACCCGACGAGGGTCGGCGCGACTGCCTTGCTGCTGAGCACGAATCCCACGGGCGCGAGGCCCATCCCGATGAACAAGACGCCGACGATGATGTTGCTGACGATCCCGACGCCGTTCACTGCACCGAGGATGAACTGGATGCCGAGGCCGACGAACAGGATCGGCCACGCCCAGGCGACGAGCGACACCCCGAACCCCCGGGCGAAGAAGAGCGCGACGCCGGCGGCGGCGAACATGCCGAAGATGCCGAGCGGGGCAAATACGACGACCGCTTCGGGACACTCGGTCTCGATCACAAATGCTCCGCCCGAGGCGCAGAACCCGCCGAGCCCGATGACGACGGCGGCGGTCTGGTAGAGCCCGAGGAAGAAGAACGCGAACAGCACCCACGAGACGATGGCGCCGGCGAACCGCCAGCCGGGCGTGTCGAAGCGGCTGGATCCGTGCGAAGACATGGCCACACAGTAGTAGTTAGAGTTCAGCCGACTGGGAGGATGTCGGGGTGAGTGCCACCCGCCCCGATCGCCGCGTGCTCGACGGCCGGTTCATCCGGCTCGAGCCCTTCGCCCCCGAACACCTGCCCGGCCTGTGGGCGGCGCTCGGGCATCCCGAAGTGTTTGCGGGCGGTTATGGTGGCGGGCCAGCGGGGCTACCCGTCGACGAAGCCGCGTTCGCGGAGTGGGCGCCCAGCCACTTTCCGCACGAAGAGGGCATCACCTACGTCGCGCGGCTCACGGTCGGCCCCGACGCGGGCACGATCGTCGGGGCGTCCAGCCTCGCCGATCTCGACCTGGAGAACGAGCACGCGCACATCGGCTGGACCGGGTGGGACCCGCGCGTGTGGGCAGGCGCGGTGAACCCGGAAGCGAAGTTGCTCATGCTCGGTGCGGCATTCGACAACGGCTTCGGGCGGGTGAAGCTGCAGGCGGATGCTCGCAACGAGCGGTCCCGCGGGGCGATCCTCAAACTCGGGGCGACGTTCGAGGGCATCGTTCGTCGCGACCGGCGTCGCGCCGATGGCACCTGGCGGGATACGGCCGTCTACTCGATCGTCATCGACGAGTGGCCGACGGTACGTGCAGGTCTCGAGGCGCGGCTCGCGAGCGCTGTGCCACCTACTCTCGCTCGGTAGTCTGTCGCCATGGCCGAGATGGACGACGAGACCCGCACGGAGCTCGCCGAGCTGCGGCAGAGCATCGACAACATCGACGCGGCGCTCACCCACCTGCTGGCCGAGC
>NZ_JANMSQ010000319.1:0-3039 GCF_031389465.1 Pseudolysinimonas sp. | reverse complement strand
CTCGAGGTCGCCGTACGCCTTGCCGCCGATCGTCGCGGTGCCGCTGGTGGCGGTGACGAGGCCGAGCAGCATCCGCAGCGTCGTGGTCTTGCCCGCGCCGTTCGGCCCGAGGAATCCGGTCACCCGGCCGGGTTCGACGGTGAAGTCGAGGTCTGAGACGGCAGCGACGGCGCCGAAGCGCTTGGTCACACCGTCGAAGACGAGGGTCTGTCCTCTGGTCACGGATTCACGCTATCCGGAGAGCGGCGCGGGGTGAATCCTTCCTGATCGGGAGATCCGGCTAGACGGACGCGGTGAGCGCTACGACGAGGGTCGCTGCGAGCAGCACGAGCGTCACCGGCAGCCAGATCGCGCGCTCAACGGCACTGCGCGTGATCGTGTTCAGCGCAACCCCGATCGCGAGCAGCCCGACGATCACCCAGATCGCGACCGGCAGCCAGGCATCCGGAAGCGGCGCCCACACCGGGATGCCGCCGTACCGCGCGACGGCGAGCGCGACACCTGTCCACACCACGGCGCCGACGACGCTGGAGATGCGCAGCCGGGCGGGAAGCACGCCGGGAGTCTGCCCGCCGTAGGCCGCACGGCCCCACGGGGCGCCCGCGGCGAGAGCCACCTGGAAGGCCACGAGGCCCGCGAAGGCGACGAGAGCGACGACGGCTGCGATGAGCGAGAGGGGCACGGTCACGATCATGGCAGTCGCGTCGCGCGGATAGAATCGACCTCGATGATCGACTCGGTTGAGAACGCCACCACCACTCCCGAGCGAGAGCAGCCGTACGCGGCGCTCGGCCTGAAAGCCGACGAGTATCAGCGCATCCGCGACATCCTCGGCCGCCGCCCCACGTCGGGCGAGCTCGCGATGTACTCGGTGATGTGGAGCGAGCACTGCTCCTACAAGTCGAGCAAGGTGCACCTGCGCCAGTTCGGAGCCAAAGTGAGCCCCGAGATGACGAAGAACCTCATGGTCGGCATGGGCGAGAACGCCGGCGTCGTCGACATCGGCGAGGGCTGGGCGGTCACCTTCAAGATCGAAAGCCACAACCACCCGTCGTACATCGAGCCGTTCCAGGGCGCCGCGACCGGCGTCGGCGGAATCGTGCGCGACATCATCTCGATGGGTGCGCGCCCCGTCGCCGTCATGGACGCCCTGCGCTTCGGCGCGATCGACCACCCCGACACCGCCCGCGTCGTTCCCGGCGTGGTGAGCGGCATCTCGTTCTACGGCAACTGCCTGGGCCTGCCGAACATCGGCGGCGAAACCTGGTTCGACCCGGTGTACCAGGCCAACCCGCTGGTCAACGCTCTCGCGGTCGGGGTGCTGCGCCACGAAGACCTGCACCTCGCCAACGCGCGCGGGGCGGGCAACAAGGTCGTGCTCTTCGGGGCGCGCACCGGCGGCGACGGCATCGGCGGAGCATCCATCCTCGCCTCGGACACCTTCAGCGAAGGCGGACCGACGAAGCGCCCCGCCGTGCAGGTCGGCGATCCGTTCGCCGAGAAGGTGCTCATCGAGTGCTGTCTCGAACTCTTCGCGGGTGACCTCGTTGAAGGAATCCAGGATCTCGGCGCGGCGGGAATCTCGTGCGCGACGTCGGAGCTCGCGAGCAACGGTGACGGTGGCATGGCGATCGAACTGGATGCCGTGCTGCTTCGCGACTCCACGTTGAGCCCCGAAGAGATCCTGATGAGCGAGAGCCAGGAGCGCATGATGGCGATCGTGCACCCCGACAAGCTCGATGGCTTCCTCGCGGTCACCGCGAAGTGGGATGTCGAGACCAGCGTGCTCGGCGAGGTCAACGACTCGGGGCGCCTCACGATCACCTGGCGCGGCGAGACGATCGTGGATGTCGACCCCCGCACCGTCGCCGTCGACGGCCCCGTCTACGAGCGACCCATGTCGCGACCGGCATGGATCGACGCGCTCAACGCCGACACGGCATCCGCTCTCGCCCGGCCGTCGTCGGGTGACGAGCTGCGCACCCAGGTGCTGCGACTACTCGGCAGCCCCAACCTCTCCGACAAGGCCTGGATCACCAACCAGTACGACCGCTACGTGCTCGGCAACACCGCACTCTCGACGCCCGACGACGGCGGCATGGTGCGGGTCGACGAGACCACCGGTCTCGGCTTCGCCGTCGCGACGGATGCCAACGGTCGCTACTGCTACCTCGACCCGTACCAGGGGGCGCAACTCGCTCTCGCCGAGGCGTACCGCAACGTCGCCGTCACCGGCGCGACCCCGGTCGCCGTCTCGGACTGCCTCAACTTCGGCAGCCCCGAGAACCCCGAGGTGATGTGGCAGTTCGAACGTGCGGTCACCGGCCTCGCCGACGGCTGCCTCGAAATCGGCATCCCGGTCACCGGCGGCAACGTGTCGTTCTACAACCAGACCGGCGAGGTGCCGATCCACCCGACCCCGGTCGTCGCCGTGCTCGGTGTGATCGACGACGTCGCCCGCCGGGTGCCGTCAGGCTGGCAGGATGCCGGCGACAACCTGTACCTGCTCGGCACGACGTCGCTCGAACTCGACGGTTCGGCCTGGGCCGGCGTCATCCACGGTCATCTCGGAGGACGCCCGCCCACGGTCGACCTCACTCGCGAGAAGGCGCTCGGCGAACTGCTCGCGGCGGCCGCACACGAAGGGCTGTTGAACGCGGCGCACGACCTCGCCGACGGGGGTCTCGCCACAACGCTGACCGACGCGGTGCTGCGATTCGGCATCGGTGCACGGGTGTGGCTCGACGAGATCATGGCGCGGGATGGGGTGGATGCCGCGACCGTCCTGTTCTCGGAGTCGACGGGCCGCGTACTTGTCGCCGTGCCACGCGAAGAAGACGTCAAGTTCACCCGTCTCTGCGAAGGCCGCGGCTACCCGGTGCTGCGCATGGGCGTCACCGACACCGGCGGCGCGCTCGCGGTGCAAGCCCGGTACACAACCCCCCTCGACGAACTGCACACCCCGTCGCGCGGCACCCGGGCCGCGCACTTCGGCCCCGTCGTCGGATATCACCCGCGATAGCTAGTCGACGCCCGGGG
>NZ_JANMSQ010000295.1:0-4853 GCF_031389465.1 Pseudolysinimonas sp. | reverse complement strand
GGAGCGAGTTGGTCCAGACGCGCACCGCCGAGACCATCGACACGTTCGCCGACGGCCCCGCGGCCGGCTCCCCCGCTCTCACCCGACACGCGGTCGGCGAAGGTTCGGCCTGGTACGTCGCGACCATGTTCGACGACGATGGGCTGGGGCGTCTGCTCACGCGCCTGTGCGCCGAGGCCGCCGTTCCGCTGCTCGAGGTCGGCCCCGACGTCGACATCGTCACCCGGGTGACCGAGACCCTCGAAGCAACGTTCGTGATCAACCATCGCGACGAGCCGATCACGGTGCCTGTCAGCGGAGTCGATCTCGTCAGCGGCGAGACGGTCACCGATGCAACGCCCGTTGCGGCAGGTGCCGTTCGCGTGATCATCACCGAGAGGAGCAATCGTGGTGCGTGACACTGTCGTCGCCCCGTCGAGAGCCGTGAAACACCGGAAGGCGCTCGCCGTCTTCCTGCTCCCGTTCGGGGTGCTGTTCGCCCTGTTCTACGTCGTCCCCATCCTGTACGCGGTCTATCAGTCGTTGCTCACCGTCGAGCGCGAAGGCACGTTCGGGCCGGCCGTTCAGGTGTTTGGCGGCCTGACGCAGTACATCGCCGTCTTCCAGCACGAGCCATTCTGGACATCCGTCGTTCGCGTGCTGATGTTTGGGGCCGTTCAGGTGCCGATCATGCTCGGGGTGGCCCTCGCGCTCGCACTGCTGCTCGACTCGCCCCTGGTGCGCGGAGCGAAGTTCTTCCGACTCGCCTTCTTCGCCCCGTACGCCGTTCCGGCCGTCATCGCCGCGATCATGTGGGGCTTCCTGTACTCGCCGAACCTCTCGCCGTTCACGGCGATCACCGGCACCGTCGACTTCCTCTCGGCCGATTCGGTGCTGTGGTCGATCGCCAACGTCGTCACCTGGGTCTACGTCGGCTACAACATGCTCATCATCTACTCGGCGCTGCTGTCGATTCCGCAGGAACTCTACGAAGCGGCGCGGCTCGACGGCGCGAACCAGCTGCGCATCGCCTGGTCGATCAAGATCCCGCTGGTTGCGCCCGCGCTCATCCTGACCGGGATCTTCTCGATCATCGGAACCTTCCAGCTGCTGGCCGAACCGCAGGTCTTCGCCAGCTTCTCGTCGGCGGTCACCAGCACCTTCACCCCGAACCTCACGATCTACTCGACCGCTTCGGTGCCGAACATGAGCCTCGCCGCAGCCATGTCGGTGGTGCTCGCCTTGGCGACCTTCGCCCTGTCGTTCACCGTGCTGAAACTCACGCAGCGGAGGGCAACGCTATGACCACGACATCCAGCTCCGTTCGCAGTCGTCGCCGTGGCCGCGGGACTCGCGAGAGTGCCGTGTCGCGCACCGTCGCCATGGCGGTCATGCTGGTCGCCACCCTGTACTTCTTGACGCCGCTGTGGTGGCTCTTCGTCGCCGCGAGCAAGACGAGTGCGGACTTCACCACCACGGCTCCGCTCTGGTTCGCCGACTTCAACCTGTTCCAGAACATCGCCGCGCTCGTCGACTATCGCGACGGGGTCTTCCTGCGCTGGCTCCTCAATAGTGCGCTCTATGCCGGCCTGGGCGCCCTGCTCGCCACCCTGTTCGCGGCGATGGCCGGCTACGCGATCGCGAAGTACACCTTCCGCGGGCGCGAGACCCTGTTCAACGTCGTCCTGGGAGGCGTGCTCGTGCCGGCGACGGCGCTCGCGTTGCCGCTGTTCCTGATCTTCAGCCAGGCGGGCGCCACGAACACGATCTGGGCGGTGCTGCTGCCGAGCCTCGTCAGCCCGTTCGGGGTCTACCTTTCGCGCATCTACGCAGCCGCGAGCGTTCCCGACGAGATCATCGAGGCGGCGCGCATCGACGGCGCCGGGGAGGTGCGCACCTTCTTCACCGTTGCGACCCGGCTGATGGCTCCGGCGCTGGTGACGATCTTCCTGTTCCAGTTCGTGGCGATCTGGAACAACTTCTTCCTGCCGCTCATCATGCTGCGCGACGAAGCGCTGTTCCCGGTCACCCTCGGCCTCTACGTCTGGAACACGCAGGTCAGCCAGATCCCCGACATCCGTGCCCTCGTTGTCATCGGGTCACTGCTGTCGATCATCCCCCTCATCGTCACCTTCCTCGGACTGCAGCGGTTCTGGCAGTCCGGGCTGGCGAACGGCGGGCTCAAGTGAGCGTTCGCCGATCTACCCTCGACCGCCCCACGGGCGAGGGGTTCAGCACCACCAATAGAAAGGAACACAGCATGTCGAACATCCGAATCGCGCGTGCGGGAGCCATCGCGGCCATCTCCGCACTGGCGCTAGCGGCTTGCGCGACCGGCGGCACCGATGCCCCGGCGAGCGGCGAATGCACCCCGTCCGACGGTCCCGTGGACCTCACCTTCACGACCTGGCTGCCCGGCATCGAAGACGCCGTCGCAATCTGGAACGAAGAGAACCCGGACATCCAGGTCGAGGTGCAGACCGGCCCCAACGGCAACGGGGGAACGTACCAGAACTTCTTCAACCAGATCGCGGCCGGCAACGCTCCTGACCTCGGCCAGATCGAGTTCGACGCAATGCCGAACTTCCGCGTGCAGGATGGGCTCGAGAACATCGCGGCCTGCGAAGGCATCCTCGACGCGGAGGACCAGTTCGTCGGATGGACCTGGAGCCAGGTGACGTTCGGTGAGGAGAACGCGGTCTACGCGATTCCTCAAGACACCGGCCCGATGGCCATGTTCTACCGTGCCGACCTGTTCGAGCAGGCGGGCATCCCGATTCCGACCACGTGGGAGGAATATGAGGCGGCTGCCGCGCAGATTCGCACGCTCGGCGGCTACATCAACAACTTCTCGCAGAGCGACATCAACGCCTTCGCGGGCCTGGTGTGGCAGGCCGACGGTCAGTGGTTCGGCCAGGATGGCGAGAACTGGACGGTCGACCTGACCAGCGACGAGTCCACGAAGGTCGCCGAGTACTGGCAGGGGCTGATCGACGACGACCTCGTCGCCGTCTACCCGCCGTGGACCGACGAGTGGAACGCCGCCTACAACTCGAGCGAGCTGTGGACGTGGGTTTCGGCTGTCTGGGGTGCCAACACGATCGCGAGCGGCGCGCCCGACACCGCCGGCAACTGGGCTGTCGCCCCGATGCCGCAGTGGGAAGCCGGCGCCAGCGCGGCAGGCAACTGGGGTGGCTCGACCACCGCAGTGCTGAAGGGTTCGGATCACCCGTATGAGGCGGCGCAGTTTGCGCTCTGGCTCAACACGGATGCCGACGCCCTGACCGCGATGAACGCCAGCGCGAGCATCTACCCCGCCACGATCGAGGGTGCCAACCTTCCGGCGTTCTCGGAGGGTGTGGAGTTCTACGGCGGTCAGAACATCTACGAGGTGTTCGCCGAGGCCGGCAACAACGTCAACCCCAACTTCACCTGGGGCCCGACGATGACGCAGGTCTACAACGATGTCGCCGACGGGTTCTCCGCTGCCGTTTCGGGCAACGGTACGCTCGTTGACGCGCTGGCTTCCGGTCAGCAGAAGACGATCGCCGCCCTGAAGGCTGCCTCGATTCCCGTCAAGGAGTAGGTATTTCGCTTCTTCACCTCCGTGCCGCGGGTGTCAGCCTTGTGCTCGACGCCCGCGGCACGGCCGTACCCCGCCTCCTTCACTGGGGGGTCGACCTCGGCGATGTCGACCCCGAGATGCTCGACCAGGTCGCGACAGCGCCCGCGATCGCTCCGAGCGCTCCCGACCTTCCTCTCGCCCCGTCGATCCTCGCAGGCCCCGCCGAGGGCTGGAGTGGGTTCCCGGCGGTCGTCGCGCACCGCATCGGCGGCGGACCCGCTCGGTTGCCGCTGCGCATCCGTCGCACCGGGCTTACCCGCCCCGACCCGCTCTCGGTCAAGATCGAGCTAGGGGTCGATGACGACCACGGTGCCCTGCTCACCGTCTCGTGGCGCGCCTCGCTGTCACCAGACGGCGTCGTCACGATCGACATGGAATCCACCGGCGAGGCCGCCGAGGGCGTCGAACTGTACCGGCTCGCGGCGTGCGTGCCCGTGCCCGCCCGCGCGAACGACCTTCTCGACTTCAGCGGAGTCTGGGCACACGAACGCCACCCTCAGCGCGGTTCGGTGCGCGACGGTCTGCACCTGCGCGACCAGCGACGAGGCCGCCCGGGTCACGACGCCCCCTACCTCACGGTGCTGGGCACACCGGGATTCGGATTCCGCTCGGGCGAGGTCTGGGCGCTGCACCATGCCTGGAGCGGCAACAGCACGACCGGTGTCGAGTCACTCGCCTCCGGCCACCGGCGCCTGCTTGCTGCCGAACTTCTCGACGCGGGCGAGGTCAACTTGGCTCGCGGGGAGCACTACCGCGCGCCGCAGACCGTGCTCGCGTTCAGCGATCGCGGCCTCGACGGCCTCTCTGACCGCCTGCACCCGTTCGTGCGAGCAATGACTCCCCCGACCACCCGCCCCGTGGTGCTCAACACCTGGGAAGCGGTCTACTACGACCACGCCTTGGAGAAGCTGCTGCCGCTCGTCGAAGTGGCCGCCGACCTCGGGGTGGAGCGCTTCGTGCTCGACGACGGGTGGTTCACCGGTCGCGTCAACGACCGTCGGGCTCTCGGCGATTGGACGGTCGATCCCGAGCGCTGGCCCTCCGGCCTGCACCCGCTTGCCGACGCGGTCGTCGCCCGGGGCATGGACTTCGGGCTCTGGGTCGAGCCCGAGATGGTCAGCGCCGACTCGCGGCTCGCGCGCGAGCATCCCGAATGGATGCTCGCGGATTCCGCGCCCGAGTCGACGTTGCCGCCCACCTGGCGGTTTCAGCACACGCTCGATCTCACGATCGACGCGGCGCGGGCTCA
>NZ_JANMSQ010000274.1:0-7866 GCF_031389465.1 Pseudolysinimonas sp. | reverse complement strand
CGAGCAACTCGGCAGCGCCCAGGACCAGTACCGCGACCTCATGGAGCGCACCCGCCGCGAGGCCGAGCAGCGCGCCGAAGCCGAACGAGCAGAGAGCAAGGTGCTGCAAGCCCTCGCCCCGGTGAAAGAGTCACTCAGCTCGATGCAGCAGAAGGTCACCGACCTCGAGCAGCAGCGCAGCATCCAGCACGGCGAACTCGCCCAGCAACTCAAGAGTGCCGTCGAGTCGGAGGAGCGCCTGCGCACGACGGCCGAGTCGCTCGCCTCCGCGCTGAAGAACAACGCGACCCGCGGCGTCTGGGGCGAGACCCAGCTGCGGGCGGTCGTGGAATCCGCCGGCATGATGGAGCACGTCAACTTCGACGTGCAGTCGAGCATCAAGATCGACAGTCGCACCTCGCGGCCCGACATGGTCGTCACCCTCCCGGGCGGCAAGAGCATCGCGGTCGACGCGAAGGTGCCGTTCAACGCCTACCTCGACGCCGCCGCGATCCTGCCGACCGCGAACGACGCCGAACTCGCCCGTCGCGAGACCCTCATGAAGCAGCACGTCAAGGCCGTGCGCGACCACATCGTCGCCCTCGGTGCACGCTCCTACTGGGATGGACTCGACTCGAGCCCCGAGATGGTCATCGCGTTCATCCCGAGCGAGTCACTGTTGTCGGCCGCCCTCGAAGCCGACCCGTCAGTGATGGAGTTCGCGTTCAGCAAGCACGTCGCGCTCGCGTCGCCGGTCACGCTGTTCTCGGTGCTCAAGGCGGTCGCCGTGAGCTGGCGGCACGAGGTCGTCACGCAGGAAGCCAAGAACCTGTTCGACGTCAGCCGCGAACTCTACGGCCGGCTTACCACCCTCGCCGGGCACGTCGACAAGCTCGGCCGCACGATCGAGCGCAGTGTCAAGGACTACAACACTTTCGTCGGGTCGTTCGAACGCCAGGTGCTGCCGTCGGCCCGGCGCATCAGCCAGCTCGACTCCTCGAAGCTGCTGCCGCCGCTGACCGAGATCGACGAACTGCCGCGCGAACTGACGGCATCCGACCTCACCGCGGTGGTGGAAGAACTCAACGCACTCGACGGCACCGGGGTTGCGCGGGCGGAGCTCGACGTCGACCTCGTCGAGCCGCCCACGCCCATCAAGAAGCCGAAGACGGCCTGACGCCGCACTCGCAGGTCAGTCGCCTTCGCCGAGCCACTTCTGCACGAGGTGGTCGGCCGTCACGCGCCGGATCGTGCCGGAACGCGCCCGCAGCACGATGCTCTCGGTACGCAGAATCGGGCCCTTGCGCTCGACTCCGCGCACCAGCGCCCCGTCGGTCACCCCGGTCGCGACGAAGAAGGTGTTGTCGCCCTTGACGAGATCGTCGGCTTCGTAGACCTCGTCGAAGCGCAACCCGGCGGCCGCACCACGTTCACGCTCGGCATCCGACTGCGGGTACAGCACGGTCTGGATGAAGCCGCCGAGCGCCTTGATCGCGCACGCCGTGGCGACACCTTCGGGGCTGCCACCGATGCCGACGCACATATCGAGCCGACTGTCGTAGCGCGCCGCGTTGATGCCACCCGCGACGTCGCCGTCGAGCAACAGCCGCGTACCGGCGCCGGCCGCGCGGATGTCGGTGATGAGCTGCTCGTGGCGCGGCCGGTCGAGCACGCCGATGAGCATCTCGTCGAGCTCCTTCCCCTTCGCTTTCGCCAGGGCTCGGATGTTCTCGCCGATCGGGTGACGGATATCGACGACGCCGATGCCGGCCGCGTCGGTAACTAGCTTGTCCATGTAGAACACGCTCGACGCGTCGAGCATCGAGCCGCGATCGGCGGCGGCGATCATCGAGATCGCGTTGCTACGCCCGGCCGCGGTGAGCGAGGTGCCGTCGATCGGGTCGACCGCGATGTCGCAGGCGGGACCATTGCCGTTGCCGACGACCTCGCCGTTGAACAGCATCGGCGCCTTGTCCTTTTCGCCTTCGCCGATGACGATCGTGCCGGCGAAGTCGACCGTTCCCAGGAACTTGCGCATCGCATCCACCGCCGCGCCGTCGGCGCCGTTCTTGTCACCGCGCCCGATGTAGGGAAACGCCCGGATGGCGGCTGCCTCGGTCGCCCGCACGAGCTCCATCGCGAGGTTGCGGTCGGGCTGGGTGAACAGGATGCCGGGGTCGTCGTCCGCCATGGGATGTCCTCATCGATAGAGATGCGTCGGGGTGGCCCTAGTGGCGGAGAGGGCGCTGAGTGCAGCTTACCGAGCCCCGGTAAGCTCAAGGCCGCCGGGTGCCACCCCGAAGCACCGTTCCGTCTAAGGAGTCCCCTATGCCCGTCGCCACTCCCGAGCAGTACGCCCAGATGCTCGACACCGCCAAGAAGTCGGGCTTCGCGTTCCCGGCGATCAACGTCTCGTCGTCGCAGACGATCAACGCGGTGCTGCAGGGGCTGACCGAAGCGGGCTCCGACGGCATCATCCAGGTCACCACCGGCGGCGCCGACTACTTCGCCGGCCAAACGGTCAAGGCTCGCGCGGCTGGCGCCCTCGCCTTCGCCGCGTTCGCGACCGAGGTCGCCAAGAACTACCCCGTCACGGTGGCCCTGCACACCGACCACTGCCCGAAGGACGCCCTCGGCGGCTTCGTGGAGCCGCTCATCGCCGCCTCCGAGCGCCAAGTCAAGGCCGGCGGCAACCCGATCTTCCAGTCGCACATGTGGGACGGCTCGGCCGTGCCGCTGCCTGAGAACCTCGAGATCGCGAAGGCTCTGCTGCCGCGCATGAAGGCGATCAACGCGATCCTCGAGGTCGAGATCGGTGTTGTCGGCGGCGAGGAGGATGGGGTCGCCCACGAGATCAACGAGCACCTGTACACGACGCTCGACGACGCGATCGCGACCGTCGAAGCGCTCGGGTTCGGTGACCAGGGTCGCTACATGGCCGCGCTCACCTTCGGCAACGTGCACGGCGTCTACGCGCCCGGCAACGTGAAGCTGCGCCCCGAGCTGCTCAAAGAGATCCAGGACGGACTCGCGGCGAAGTACGGCACCGGCGCGAAGCCGCTCGACCTGGTCTTCCACGGCGGCTCCGGCTCGACCGACCAGGAGATCGCGGATGCCGTCTCCTACGGCGTGGTCAAGATGAACATCGACACCGACACCCAATACGCGTTCACGCGGTCGATCGCCGGCACGATGTTCGCGAACTACGACGGCGTGCTCAGGGTCGACGGCGGGGTGGGCAACAAGAAGATCTACGACCCGCGCGCTTGGGGCAAGACCGCCGAGACCGCGATGGCAGCTCGCGTGACGGAGGCAACGCGACAGCTCGGTAGCGCCGGCAAGTCGATTACCTCTAAGTAACGTCGCCGCCAGTCGCCGGCAGGTTGAACGTCACGCGCAAAAACTTGTCGTCGCTCCACTGCAGATCGTCGACGCTGCCGCGAAGCGCGATGTAGTACGGCGCGAGCTGCATGACCCGCCGCCCCTCGGGCAGCTCGAAGTCGAGACTCACCCCGACCGCGGTCGAGCAGTCCGGATGCGCGCGTAGTTCGACGAGCAGCGACCCGGCATCCGTTCCCGGCGTGTCGAGGACTGCGCGGATGAGAGCCCGAAGCGCCGTTCGCTGCGACGCCCGCATCCGGTTCGCCTGACGGTCGGGGTCAACGACGACGAGCCTGTCCTGCGCCACCGCGTCGAGCCAGCTCAGATTCGACTGGGTGACGAGGTCGTCGCGCAGCTGCCGCGCAAGGTTTCCGGCGAGAGTTCGATCGGCGGTCGTGACCCTGCCTGCGCGGGCGACACTCTCAATGAACGGAGCCGCCCGGGAGATCAACCGACCCAGCCGGTCGCGTTCGAGCCGCTCATTCAACTCACCTCGGGGGGCGTCGAGTGACAGCATCGACTGGGTGCGGCGCTCGATGAGCGGCAGCGTGCGGCTGACCACGGCAATCGAGAAGGCGGCGGTCGCGACGATTCCGCAGACGAGCGGCGACCCGATGATGACCGCCGTCGCGATGGGCCCCCACCCGCTCACCTGAGGCTGGATCACGAGCTGCGCGATCGGTACTGCGATGAGCGTTGTTGCGGCACCGAGCACGAAGATCGCGCGGGCCGGCAGGTACGGGCCAAGCGACCCGATGACCAACGCCAAACCGAACGGAGCCCACCAGAGTTCGATCGACAACACCGTGTCGGAATAGCCGATTGCCGAGAGCACGAACCCCGTGATCCCGATGACGAGCGCAACGCTCGCCCCTCCCCAGCTGAGTCGCCGCCGCATCGGTCGGGTAAGGGCGTGAACGAGGATGCACGCGGCCGAGCATAGAGCGACGCCGATGACCTGCAGCAGCGGGTCGTTGCTTGCGCCCCAGGTGATGCCGGCAAATGTTCCTCCGTAGAGCAGGTTCAGCCCCGCGAAGACGAGCGGCACGAGCGGCCCGGTGAACCAGCTGAGAGGGTCAGCCTCTTGCGCGGAGAGCCGCAGAAACCGGTGATTGAGCAGCGTTGACCTCATGACGTGCCTCGCTGACCGGTCGGAGCGGAGATGATCACCGAGGTACCTTCGCCCGGCGCCGACCAAATCTGCGCCCGTCCACCAACCGACCCCATCCGCTCGACCACCGACGTGCGTAGACCGAGCCGGTCGGGCGCTACCGCGTCGGGGTCGAAGCCTGCGCCCCGGTCGGTGACCATCACGGTGACATGTTCGGGGTCGGCGATCACCTCGATTTCCGCCGTCGTCACCCCGGAATGCCGCAGAACGTTCTCGAGTGACGCCCGGAGTGCGGCGAGCAGTGCATCCGCGACGTCAGCGGCGAGCACATGGTGGGCGATCGGCGAACCGGTCAGGTGAAGGCTGAGCCCGCGCCACTGGAACTCGCTCGCCATGCGCGCAAGATTGTTGCGCAGCCCGGCATCCTCGGCGGGCAGGTTGACGGCGGCCGACGCGGTGATCCAGTCCGCGCCCCTGAGTGTTTCGAGATCGACCAGCAGCCGCTCACGCGTGCGACGATCGATCCGATCGGGGGCGCTCATGACGACCGCGAGGTCGTTGAGCAGGGTGTCGTGCACGACGGCTGTCGTGCGGCGCGCGAGATCCTCGCCGTGCTCGAGAGCCTGCGTCTCCGACTCGAGGTCGTCGAAGTTGGGCACCCGACTTCGGATCCGCGCTTGGATCGAGGCAAGCGTCAAGTAGGCGAGGGTCGCGAGCCCGAGAACCATGAGCGGTCCGAAGCCCGGGGAGAACGTCATCCCGACGATCGCGAACGCGACAACGCCGGTGACGACCGAGACCGCGAACCCGAGCAGTGACCACGCAATCCCCACAACGGCACGGGTCGCGGGGATCCCGACAAGTACGAGCGCGAGCGACGGCCGGTTGACGAGATACGGCGAGTGCTCGACGATCTCCGGATCGCCGATCAGCAGCGTCACCTCATAACCGAGCGTCGCGATTCCGGCGACCGCGAGGTAGAGCATCGCGACCCACCGGCGCGGGCGCAGCACGACGGCGACGATCCCGCCGAGCACGACACCGAGCAGGATGAGCGGGAGGGGCAGATCAGCAATGCGCTCGCGCTGCACGAGTGTCTCGACCAGAACGGGCACCGTGAGCAGGATCGTCGCCGCGGCGACCGCCCAGCCTGCTGCCGACACGGAACCGGTGATGACGGCAGCGGCGGTCTCCCGCGGCAGGATGCGCACGCGCATCGATCAGGCTCCGGCGGGGGGTAGCGCGCCCGGCGTCTGCAACACGATCGCCACCAGCACGACGCCCCAAGCGAGCACCGACAGGGCGCCACCGACGAGCGGAACCCAGAACGCGATCCGACCCTGTCTCAGCATGAGTACCGCGATCGCGGCCGATGCCAAGACGAGCGCGAGAGACACCACGAACAACACGACACCGCCGATGCGCGCCGCGTCTGTGAAGTCGATCGGCTCGGCAGACGTTCCCTTCGTCGCGACCTCGAGGAAGCCCTCGAAGTCGAGGAGCACGCCCGCGAATTGCACGAGGTTCAACACCCCGAAAGCGATGAGGGCGATCGTGACCGGCCGATCGAGGCGTCGCAGTGTCGAGCCGCGGAGGGAGACGACCGCGGGCGACGGCGACGGCTGGGGAAGGAGCGGCGATCCCGGTGCGGCCGTGCCGCGCAGGGCGGCGACCTCCTCGGGCGTCGCGTATTCCCCGTACTGCGGCACCGGGCGGGGGTCCGACATCCGGATCAGCTCTGCCAGTCGAGGCGACGGGTGCGTCCGCCGAGCCCCCGCTCGTCGGGGTTGCCCTGGGCGTCGGTGCGCAGCTCCTTCGGAAGCGAGAACATGAGGTCCTCCTCCGCGGTCACGACGGTCTCGACGTCGACATAGCCGGCATCCGCCAGCTCTGCGAGCACTTCCTGCACGAGCACCTCGGGCACCGAGGCGCCGCTCGTCACACCGACGGTTGCGACACCGTCCAGCCACTCCTGCTGGATCTCTGTCGCGTAGTCGACGCGGTGCGCGGCCGTGGCCCCGTGCTCGAGGGCGACGTCGACGAGCCGCACCGTGTTCGAACTGTTGGCCGACCCGACGACAATCACCAGGTCGGCTGCCGGCGCGACCTTCTTGATCGCGACCTGCCGGTTCTGGGTGGCGTAGCAGATGTCGTCGCTCGGCGGATCCTGCAGGTTCGGGAACCGCTCACGGAGCCGCCGTACGGTCTCCATCGTCTCATCGACGCTGAGGGTGGTCTGCGAGATCCAGACGAGGTTGTCGGGGTCGCGCACCACGAGCGCATCGACATCGTCGGGCGAGGTCACGAGGGTGGTGCGCTCGGGGGCGTGCCCCATCGTGCCCTCCACCTCCTCGTGACCGGTGTGCCCGATCAGGAGGATGTCGAGGTCCTGCTTGGCGAAGCGCACCGCCTCGCGATGCACCTTCGTCACGAGCGGGCAGGTCGCGTCGATCGCCTGGAGGCCGCGGTCGGCGGCGCCCTGAACGACCGCCGGCGAGACGCCGTGGGCGCTGAAGACGACGTGCGCGCCTGCCGGCACTTCGGCGACGTCATCGACGAAGATCGCACCGGCCTTCTCGAGTGTGCTCACCACATGCACGTTATGGACGATCTGTTTGCGCACGTAAACCGGCGCGCCGAAGTTCTCGAGCGCCTTCTCGACAGCGATCACCGCGCGGTCAACGCCGGCGCAGTACCCGCGCGGCGCCGCGAGCAGCACGCGCTTGGTGCCCGCGATGGGTGAGTCGACAAGACGCCCCCGCACTGCGGGAATGCGGGGCGGGGTCAAGACGACCGCGCCGTTCGTGATGCCGGCCACACCCCGATTCTACGGAGCGCGCCTGGGCGGGGCCGGGAGGCCCGTGGGCTCGGCTAGCCTCGATCCGTGGCAGAGCCCGAGCGATCTTCCCCCGAGGCTCCGTGGCCGGTCGCGATGATGTCGGGGAAACTCAAGGAATACATCGACCGCCTCGGCACCGTGTGGGTCGAGGGCGAGCTCGCGCAGTGGAACGAGCGCAACGGCGCCGTGTTCGGCAAGCTCAAGGACCTCGACGGCGACGTCACGCTGTCGTTCCAGCTCTGGTCGTCGACCCGCGCCAAGCTCAGCGAGGAGTTCAAACAGGGCGACCACGTCATCGCCCTCGCCAAGACCGAGTTCTGGGTCAAGGGCGGCACCCTCTCGATGCAGGTGCTGAACATGCGGCACGTCGGGCTGGGCGACCTGCTCGAGAAGCTCGAACGACTGCGAAAGCAGCTCGCGTCGGAGGGGCTCTTCGACCTCGACCGCAAGAAGCCGCTGCCCTTCCTTCCCGCCTGCATCGGGCTGATCACCGGAAAAGACAGCGACGCCGAGAAAGACGTGGTCCGCAACGCGCGGCTGCGCTGGCCGTCGGTGA
>NZ_JANMSQ010000262.1:0-3706 GCF_031389465.1 Pseudolysinimonas sp. | reverse complement strand
GGAAAGACCCACGGTGCCGGTCCGGCCGATGCCGTCGGCGCCGACCCGGAGGCTGCGACCATGGAACAACAGGGCTTCGGCTGGACGAGCAGCCACGGCACCGGCACGGGCGACGACGCGATCACCTCGGGCCTCGAGGTCACCTGGACCTACCACCCGACCCTGTGGGACAACGAGTTCTTCGAGATTCTGTACGCGTACGAGTGGGACCTCATGGAGAGTCCCGCGGGCGCTCACCAGTGGCGACCGGTGAACGGCGGCGGTGCCGGGCTGGTGCCGCTCGCGCACTCGGACGGCCACCGCGAGCCGCGCATGCTCACGAGCGATCTTGCCCTGCGCGTTGACCCCGCGTACGACGCGATCTCGCGGCGCTTCGCGGACGACCAGGATGCCCTCTCCGACGCCTTCGCGCGCGCCTGGTTCAAGCTGACCCACCGCGACATGGGCCCGATCGCGCGCTACCTCGGCCCCGAGGTTCCGTCCGAGGTGCTCAGCTGGCAGGACCCGCTGCCCGCCGTCGACCATGAGCTCGTCTCGGTGGCCGACGTCGCCGAGTTGACGGCCCGCATCCGCGAGTCCGGACTCACCACCGCGCAGCTCGTCGCGACCGCGTGGGCTTCGGCCTCGACCTTCCGCGGCGGCGACAAGCGCGGTGGGGCCAACGGCGCGCGCATCCGGCTCGAACCGCAGAAGGACTGGGCGGTCAACAACCCCGCCCAGCTGGCGACCGTGCTGACCGCGCTCGAGAGCATCCAGGCGGCGTTCAACCAGGCGCAGACCGGTGCCGTGCGGGTCTCGCTCGCCGACCTCATCGTGCTCGCCGGCGGCGTCGGCGTCGAAGAGGCGGCCCGGGCAGCCGGGCGGGAGATCTCGGTGCCGTTCACCCCGGGTCGCACCGACGCCTCGCAGGATCAGACCGACGTGCCGTCGTTCGAGCCACTCGAGCCGCTCGTCGATGGCTTCCGCAACTACGCGGGCAAGGGCTATCGGATGCCGGCCGAATACCTGCTGCTCGACCGCGCCAACCTGCTCACCCTGAGCGCCCCCGAGCTCACCGTGCTCGTCGGCGGCCTGCGGGTCATCGGCGCGAACTGGGACGGCTCGAACCACGGCGTATTCACCGCCACCCCCGGTGTCCTCGACAACGCGTTCTTCGTGAACCTGCTCGAGCTCGGCACCGAGTGGGTCCCGCTCGACCCCGGATCGCACGCCTTCCGCGGCATCACCGCCGACGGCCGCACCTGGATCGGGACGCGCAACGACCTGGTGTTCGGCTCGAACTCTGAGTTGCGCGCCCTCGCCGAGGTCTACGCGAGCGACGACGCGACCTCGAAGTTCGTTGACGACTTCGTCGCAGCCTGGGTCAAGGTCATGGAGCTCGACAGGTTCGACCTGACCTGAGCCCGACATCCCCTGAGTCAGAGGCGGCCGGCGGCCTTGAGCGCGAGATAGCGGTCGGCGAGGGCGGGCGGAAGGTCGGCGGGCGGGGCGGTGACCACCTCGGCGCCGACCTGCCCGATCGCGGCGGCGACGCGGGCGACGTCGAGCAGGGCGCGCTCGGCGGAGGCCGCGCGGTACACCTCGTCCGACCCGCCGCGCTCCCGGGTGGCTGCGACGACGTCGGGGTCGGTGACGGCCGCGATGACGACGGTGTGACGGCGGGTGAGGGTCGGCAGCATGGCGAGCAGTGGCCGGGAGCCGCCGGGGGTGTCGATGGAGGTCAGGATGACGACGAGGGCCCTTTGTGTGGTGACGCCGCGCACGAGTTCCGGGATGGCGTGCCAGTCGCCTTCGAGCAGCTCCGGTTCGATCGGGGCGAGCACGTCGACCATCTTCGCCAGCAGGTCGGCGCCCGTGGCACCCTGCACCCGGCCGCGCACGACCCGATCGTGAACGAGCAGGTCGATGCGGTCGCCCGCGCGGGTGGCGAGCGCGGCAAGCAGGAGGGATGCCTCGAACGCGGTGTCGAGGCGCGGCTCGTCGGCGATGCGCGCTGCCGAGGTGCGCGACGAGTCGATGACGATGACGACGCGGCGGTCGCGCTCCGGGCGCCAGGTGCGCACGACGAGTTTCATGCCGCCGCCTGCCGGGTCGCGGCGCCGGGCGGTGGCGCGCCAGTCGAGCGACCGGACATCGTCGCCGCGCACGTATTCGCGCAGGGAGTCGAACTCGGTGCCCTGGCCACGCACCATGACTGACGTGCGACCGTCCAGTTCCCGCAGGCGGGCGAGCCGCGACGGCAGGTGTTTGCGCGAGGTGAACGGCGGCAGCACCCGCACGCTCCCGGGCACCGGGATCGTCGCCTGTCGGGCGACCATCCGCAACGGACCGAATGACCGCACCGTCACGTGGGCGGCGCGCCGTTCCCCTCGCCGCACGGGTTGGAGCGTCGTCGTCAGCGCGACCGCTTCTCCCGCCGCGACCGTGAGCCGCTGCCGAGTCGGGTGTGCTCCCGCCGACGGTTCCCAGGCATCCCGGATCGTGCCGTGCACCGCGCGCCGCCCGGCGTTGGCGACCGCGAGCCGGGCCAGGCCACTCTCACCGAGCCGCAGCCGTCGGGGCAGGTCGCGGGCGAACTCGAGCGCACGCGGCGATCCGGCGAGGACGAGATCGATGGTGATGACGATCGCGAGCACGACGCCCCACAAGACGAGTCCCGGAACGCCGCCGAGCAGCACGACCGGTACCGCACCCGAGGCGACGAGCAGCACGAACCACCCCGAGATCGCCACGACTCAGCCGCCGCTCAAATGGGCACCTGCACCTGCTGAATGACCGAACGCAGCACGGTGTCGGGGGCGACGCCCTCGAGTTCGGCTTCGGTGCGCAGTTGGATGCGGTGGCACATGACCGGCACAGCCATCGTCTGGATGTGGTCGGGCGTCACGCCGCTCGACCCGGAGAGCCACGCCCACGCCCGCGCGGCGGCGAGAAGGGCCGTCGTGCCGCGGGGCGAGACCCCGAGTTTCACCGACGGGCTCTGCCGGGTGCCGCGAGCCAAGTCGACCGCGTAGCCGAGAACATCCGGACTCACCGTCACCGTCGCGACATCCGCCTGCGCTTTCGCGAGGGTGGCCGCGTCGAGTACCGGCGTCAGTCCCGCGCCGGCCAGATCGCGCGGGTTGAAGCCACTCGCGTGGCGCCGCAGTACCTCGAGTTCGACGTCACGCTCGGGCAGGTCGAGCACCAGCTTGAGCAGGAACCGGTCGAGTTGGGCTTCGGGGAGCGTGTACGTGCCCTCGTACTCGATGGGGTTCATCGTCGCCGCGACCAGGAACGGTGCCGGCAGTTTGCGCGTCACGCCATCGGCCGAGACCTGGCGCTCCTCCATTGCCTCGAGCAACGCGGCCTGCGTCTTCGGGGGCGTGCGGTTGATCTCGTCGGCGAGCAGGATGTTGGTGAACACCGGCCCCTCCCGAAACTCGAACTCGCCCGACTTGGGGTCGTAGACCGCCGACCCGGTGATGTCACCCGGCATGAGGTCGGGTGTGAATTGGATGCGCTTCGTGTTGAGCCGCATCGCCGCGCTGAGCGAACGCACGAGCAGGGTCTTCGCGACGCCCGGTACGCCTTCCAGCAACACGTGGCCGCCCGCGAGCAGCGCGATGATGAGCCCCGTGACGGCGCCGTCCTGACCGACGACGGCCTTGCCGACCTCCGTGCGGACAGCGGCCAGCGAGGTACGGAGGGAATCCGTGGTGTCGGT
>NZ_JANMSQ010000260.1:0-9879 GCF_031389465.1 Pseudolysinimonas sp. | reverse complement strand
GATGGCGACGAGCACGTGGATGACGAGCCACGCCGAGTCGAGCGCCGGGGGCAACGGGATGACGTCGACGTAGAGGTTGCGGGTCGCGAGCACGAGCAGGAGCACGGCGAGCCCGGTGACAAACGTGCCGAGGAAGCGAAGGTCTTTCCAGAGGTTCGCGAACAGGAAGACGCCGACGATGATGCCGGTGCCGGTGAGGGCGAACTCGAACATGTTGGCCCACGGCACCCGCTCAGCGGCGACGCCGCGCAACACGATCGCGAGCACGTGCACGGCCCAGCCGAGTGCGGTGAGGGCGAGCCCGATGCGCGCGTTGCGGCTAGGGCGGGCGGGCGCGGCGGAGGCGGGCGGGGCGGGCGGCGCTTCGACGAGCACGGCGGTGGCGCCTACCGTCGCGGCCGCCTCGGCGGGCACTCGAGCGGGGGTGGTCGACGAGCGCTTCGCGAGGTCGAGCAGGAACAACACGAACGCCCCGAGGTAGACCGCGGCGGCGGAGTAGACGCCGACGAGCGACCAAGCGGCGAGGGTCTCGGTTGTCACGTTGTCATCCTATGTTCGTGATTCGGGGTCGTACCGAGGGCCTCTGCGTGCGACCGCGCGAGATCAGTGACGGCCGCCGCGAGCCCCGGATCTTCGCCGCGCGCGAGCCCGGCGTACTCCAGCCGCGTGCCCCCGCCGCCCGGCAGCACCTTGACCCACATCCGTCGCCGCGGAATGAACAGGCTCGTCAGCAACCCGCCGACCGCCGCGAGCGCGAAGCCCAGCACCCACGCCTGCGCGGGGTCGTGATGGATGTCGAGCCCCACGTAGTTCGCGACGCCGTCGAGTTCGATCGTGCCCATCCCATCGGGCAGGTCGAGGGTGTCGCCGATCTGCAGGGCGAGGGCATCCTCTCGACCCGCCAGTTCTTCCATGTTCTCGGTGTCGAGGGTGTAGACGTTCGCCCCGCTGCCGTCTGCGAGTCCGAGGTCGCCGCGATAGACGAGCAGGGTGAGCACGGCGTTCTCGGTGATGTTCGGTGAGAAGGAGGTGAGCGCACCGGAGTCGAGCGCGATCGCGTCGGGGTAGAAGAATCCGCGCATCCCGAGCTGGTCGCTCAGCCCGTCGGGCACTTTGATGACACCACCGCTGGTGAGGTTGCCGTCGGTCGCGAGGAACGGCACCGCCTGCTGGAACACCACGTCGCCGTCGGGGTCGCGCACGGTGACGATCGGGGCGTATCCGTTGGCGAGCAGGTAGACCTGAGTGTCGCCGATCTCGAGCGGCGAGTTGACCTTCAGGGTCTCCGTTCGCCACTCCCCGCCACGTTCGCGCACACCCATCGTCGCGTCGAAGTCGGTCGGATGCCAGGTGCCTGCGTTCTGGTCGAACTCGTAGCTGGAGTCGAACCCGTCGAGCCGCAGCCCGAACGGCTCAAGTGCCGTGTCGGAGTCGACCCACGGGCCGGAGGAGAACGAATCGTAGTCGGCGAGCACGTTCGCGAACGGCTCCCCTTCGACGAGCAGCCGCTGCCCGGTGTAGCCGAATCCGCCACCGATCGCGACCCCCGCGAGCACCCCGATCAGCGCGGTGTGGAACACGAGATTGCCGGTCTCGCGCAGGTAGCCGCGTTCCGCCGAGATCGAGTCGCCGTAGCGCTCGACCCGGTAGCCCTGACTCTTGAGCACCTTCCGCGCGGCAAGCACGGCAGTCTCGGCATCCACCGCACTCTCGGCCGACGTGTACCCGACAAGCCGCGACAACCGCGCCGGGGTCTTCGGCGGGCGGGCGCGCAGAGCGTCGAAGTGATGCTTCGACCGCGGGATGACGCAGCCGATCAGCGAGATGAACAGCAGCAGGTAGATGGCCGAGAACCACGGCGACGAGAACGTCGAGAACAACCCGAGCGCGTCGAGGATCTTGAAACCCTCGGGATCGCGCGCCTGATATTGCAGCACCCCGTTCGGGTCGGAGCTGCGTTGCGGCACCAGCGACCCCGGCACCGCAGCGAGCGCGAGCAACAGCAGCAGCACGAGCGCCGTGCGCATGCTCGTCAGTTGCCGCCAGAGAAAGCGTGAGAACCCGACGGCTCCGAGGCGAGGTAGTTCGGGCGCTTGCTGATCAGAATCGATGTGATCAGAGGGCCGGAACGAAGCCATCGATCACCGCCTGGAAGTTCGACAGCAGCAAGTTCCACACGCCGGTGACGAGCAGCACGCCGACCAGGATGAGGAGCACCCCGCCGACGATGTTGACGGCGCGGATGTGACGCTTGACCCAGGCGATCGACGTGCCAACCCATCCGACGCCGATCGCGACGAGCAGGAAGGGGATGCCGAGTCCGACGCAGTAGACCAGCGCGAGCAGCACCGCCCGGCCCGGGTCGAAGCCCGACATGAGAAAGACGGTTGCAATAGTCGGCCCAATGCAGGGCGTCCAGCCGATGGCGAAGACAACCCCGAGCAGCGGGGCACCGATGAGGCCCGTTCGCGGCTGCCACGACGGCTTGATCGTGCGCTGCAGGAACGTCACCTGACCGATGAACACGAGACCGAGCAGGATGATGACCACCCCGCCGATGCGCTGCAACAGGTCGCCGTATTGGAGGAAGAATCGGGCGGTCGTTGCGCCGAGGAAGTTCACGGTGACGAACACAACACTGAATCCGAGGATGAACAACAGCGCTCCGACGACCACCCGGCTGCGCTTCTTCTCAGCTCCCCCGGCGACTCCCGACACGTAGCCCAGGTAGCCGGGCACGAGCGGCAGAACGCACGGCGACAGGAACGACAGCAGCCCCGCCGCGAGCGCGAGCGGCACCGCCAGCCACAGCCCGCCCTCGGCGACGATGTCGCCCATCAGCCGGCGCTCACGACTGCTCCGCGAGCACGTCGTCGATGATATCGGCGAGGGTTCCGGGGCTCGGGATGCGACCCGAGATGCGCGCCGCGACCCGTCCGTCGGCGTCGAGGACGAGCGTCGTGGGCACCGCGGACGGCGGCACATCGCCCGCGAAGGCGAACAGCACGTCGCGGCTCTCGATGTCGAGGATCGAGTCGTAGCTGACCCCGAAGTCGGCCTCGAACGAGGCTGCCGTCGGAGCGGAGTCGCGGATGTTGACCCCAAGGAACGTCAGCCGGTCGACGTATTCGGTGGCGACCGATTCGAGGTCGCCCGCCTCATCACGGCAGGGCGGACAGCCTGCGTACCAGAAATTGAGAACAACCACCCCGTCGAGTGCCGCGCTGTCGACCGTTTCGCCGTCGACCGTCTTGCCGCCCCACTCGGGTACCTCGTCGCGATCGGCGGCCGGGATGATCAACACCGACCCATCGCCGGAGATGTAGCCGCCGCCATCCTCACCGGCGATGCCGTCCTGCGAGGTGCAGCCCGCGAGCAGCAGCGCGGCGGCTGCCGCGACCACGAGCGCCGGCACCGCGAAAGCACGCCGCATCAGACCGCGCCCGTGTCGATCGCCCCGGCGAGCAGGTCGGCGGCGGGTTCGGTGTACGACACCTCAACGAAGTCGGCGCCGCGCCGTTCGAGCGTCGTGATGCTCGAGAGGGCGCAGCGCCGCTTCGACACGTTGTGGGCCAGTGGCTTTCCAGCGACGGTGCGCGCGACCATCCAGATCGGCATCTGGTGGGAGACGAGCACCACCTCGCCGCCGTCGACGTCTTGCCAGTGGTCGGCGATGGCCGCCATCATCCGGCCCTGCACGCTGACGAACGGCTCGCCCCACGACGGCCGCATCGGGTTGAGCAGGAACGGCCAGTCCTGGGGCCGGCGCGGCAGGTCGCGGCGCATGTTGATGCCCTCGAACCGGTTGGTCGGCTCGATTAGGCGCGGGTCGAGCCCGAGGCCGGCCGGGATGCTCTCACCGAACACCTCGATCCAGGGCGCGGCACTCTCTTGGGTGCGCTGCAGCGGGCTCGCGACGATCGCGCGGATGTCGTGGCCGGTCAGCGACGCCGCCGCCGCACGCGCCATGAGCCGGCCGCGCTCGCTCAGCCCGAACCCGTCGAGGCGGCCGTAGAGCACGCCGTCGGGGTTCTCGACCTCGCCATGCCGCACGAGGTGAACGAGATCGGCAGGCACGACATCAGAGCTTACGAGGCCGATCGCTGCGTGAACGCCCAGGGTGCCGCCGCTCGCGCCGCAGCTAGACTCGATCCCCGTGACTTCCCGCATCCTGATCGCCGACCTCGCCGCCGCCCCCGAAGGACCCGTACGGGTCGCCGGATGGGTCGACACGGTGCGCGACCAGAAGAAGGTGCAGTTCATCGTGCTGCGCGACGAGTCGGGCGCCGCCCAGCTCGTGCACCCCCGCCTCGACGCGGGCGACCCTTCGACAGGCTCAGGGCAAGGGACTACTGAGGACCCGATCGCGGCCGTGATCTCGGGGCTCACTGCCGGCACGTTCGTCTCCGTCGAGGGCGAGCTCAAGCACGACGAACGCGTCAAGCTCGGCGGACTCGAGGTCAAGATCGGCGACCTCGACGTCATCGCGCCAGCCCTCGACTCGCCGATCGCCGAAGACTCCTCGATCGACAAGCGCCTCGACTGGCGCTTCCTCGACCTGCGGCGTCCCGAGCAGAACCTCGTCTTCCGGGTGCAGACGACGTTCCTGCACGCGCTGCGCACCTGGTGGGTCGAGCACGACTTCATTGAGATCCACACCCCGAAGCTCATGGCGTCGGCGTCCGAGAGCCGCGCGGAACTGTTCGAGGTCGAGTACTTCGAGACCAAGGCCTACCTCGCCCAGAGTCCCCAGTTCTTCAAGCAGATGGCGCAGCCCGCGGGCTTTGGAAAGGTCTTCGAGGTCGCCCCCGCGTTCCGGGCCGACCCGTCGTTCACCTCGCGGCACGCGACCGAGTTCATCTCAGTCGACGCCGAGATCTCGTGGGTCGACTCGCACGACGACGTCATGCGGATGCACGAAGAGCTGCTCGTCGCGGGGCTCACCGCCGTCAAGGAGAAGCACGGCGCCGAGATCGAAGCCGCCTTCGG
Organism: Pseudolysinimonas sp.; assembly: GCF_031389465.1. Taxonomy (GTDB): domain Bacteria; phylum Actinomycetota; class Actinomycetes; order Actinomycetales; family Microbacteriaceae; genus Pseudolysinimonas_A. Next base: position 4,890 of record NZ_JANMSQ010000260.1, on the reverse strand, counting down.
GATCGAGGTGACCGTACCGTCGACGCCGTTCCCCCGCATCCCGCTCGCCGAAGCGAAAGAGATCGTCGCGGGCCGCGGCTACACCGTGCCGCGCGCCGACGCCGACATGGACCCGGAGGGTGAGCGTCAGATCGCCGCCTACGTGAAGGAGCAGTTCGGCCACGAGTTCGTGTTCCTGACCGACTACGCGTCCAGCATCCGGCCGTTCTACCACATGCGCCACGAGGGGGATGCGGGCCTGACGAACTCGTACGACCTCATCTTCAACGGCGTCGAGATCTCGACCGGAGCCCAGCGCGAGCACCGCATCGCCGTGCTCGAGGAGCAGGCCCGCGAGAAGGGCATCGATCCGGAAGAGCTCGGCTTCTACCTCGACTTCTTCCGCTACGGTGTGCCGCCGCACGGCGGTTTCGGCATGGGCCTGTCGCGCGTCATCATGCTGCTGCTGCACCAACCGTCGATTCGCGAAGTCACCTACCTGTTCCGCGGTCCGAACCGGCTCACCCCGTAATTGCTCCCATATGGGATCACTCACGGCGTGAGATATCCCATATGGGATATCTCACCGCACATATGGGATATCTCACCGCACGGCCCATAGGCTGCCGGGCATGAGCGACGCGCCGCCTCCGCCGCCGGATGGGCTGGCGATCTTCGAGCCGCCCGCGCCGCCCGCCGACGTCCCGGCGTACGGCGAAGTTCCCGAACAGCGGCTCGCTCATCCCGGGCTGCGGGCGCTCGCCTTCATCCTTGACGGGGTCGGCACTGTCGCCCTGACCATCGTCGTGGTCTTCGGGGGTCTCGCGCTCGGCGCGATGGAAAGCCTCGTCGCCATCCTCGTGGTGCCGCTCGGGTCAGCGCTGCTGGCGACGGTGCTGACGGCGACCCTCGGCATCACACCAGGCAAGTGGATCGCGCGCGTGCGAGTGGTTCACGTCGACACCGGCCGACCGATCTACGGCTGGGCGCTCCTGCGCAGCCTCGTCATCGTCGCGCCGATCCTCGTGACCTTTGTGGTGCTCGGGCTGCTCTCGAGCCTGCCGTACGGCTCCGGCGTGCCGGTGGATCCACTCTTCGGCGGCCTGATCGTGCCCGGCATCCTCTGGATCGGGATGTTCGCGGTCGTCGCCGCGACCCCCCGACACCGCGGACTCGAAGACCTCGCCGGTCGGTCCGTCGTCGTTCGACGCTGAGTCAGCCGCCCGTGGAGGTGCGAGTCAGCTGAGGGCCTTCATCAGCCGCGAAGGGTCGACACGCCAGATGGTGTGCACCCGGCCGTCGATCAGAACGACGGGGATCTCTTCGGCGTAGGCGTCGAGCAGCGCCGGGTCGTCGAGGATCGACTGTTCTTCGAACGTCACGGCGGGGAAGTCGGCGAGCACATCGGCGACGATGACCCGAGCGTCGTCGCACAGGTGGCAGCCGGGCTTGCCGAGCAGCAGCACGTGAGGCACGGATCCAGGGTACGCGGCAGCTACCCTGGGGGGATGCCCGAGGAGACGTCTCCCACCCCGAGCGACGACACCGCCACCTCCCCGTTGGAGAGCCCGGTCCCGAGCGACCGGCCGATCATCGCGTTCTTCGACGTCGACAACACGCTCATGCGCGGCACGAGCCTCTTCCACCTCGGTCGAGAAGCCTGGGCTCGCAAGATCATCGGGTTTCGCGAGATCGCGCGCTTCGCGTGGCATCAGCGGCGGTTCATCTCGGTGGGCGAGAACCCCGATCACCTCGAGAGCGCGAAGGACCGCGCCCTCGGCCTGGTCGGCGGCCACAGCGTCGCCGACATCAACTCCTTGGCTGAGCACATCTGGGAGCACCGGATCAGCAAGCGCCTCTACCCCGACACGGTCGGACTGACCCAGGACCACGTGGCGAAGGGCCACGAGGTGTGGCTCGTTTCGGCCACCCCGGTCGAGATCGGTGCGGTGATGGCGAAACACCTCGGTCTGACCGGTGCTCTCGGCACGGTCGTCGAGTCGATCGACGGCGTCTACACCGGGCGCCTGGTCGGCCACACCTTGCACGCTGAGCGGAAGGCCGAAGCTGCGCGCGACCTCGCGGCGAGCGCCGGAGCTCACCTCGCCGACTGCTGGGCGTATTCGGACAGCCGCAACGACATCCCGCTGCTGGCGATGGTGGGCAACCCGGTCGTCGTGAATCCGGATGCGGCTCTTGCCCACCACGCCCAAGAGCACGGCTGGCCGATGATGCGGCTGTCCCCCCGCAGCATCCGCGACGCCCGCCGCCGCGTCCGCCGCGAGGCCCGCCGCGTCCGCCGCGGCGCGCGTCGCCCCGACCCCGCCTAACCCCGCCGAGAGCTTCGAGCGAGTCGCGCCGCGAGCGCCGCAACAAGAAGCGACCGCAGACAAAGGAGGAGCGGGCTTCGTTCGGCGAGTCAATCGGGGTAGGGGTCCCCGCTCATGACTCGCCGAGGGCATCCGACCCTTCCGACGTCAGAAGACGATCACTTCTTGTTGCGACGCTGATGACGCGTCTTGCGCAGGAGCTTGCGGTGCTTCTTCTTCGCCATGCGCTTGCGGCGCTTCTTGATGACGGAACCCATGTTCACCTCGTTTCGACGTCAGGCCACCCGGGCCCTCATCGAGCCGCAGAAATCACAAGGGGCGAGTCTACCCTGCCCGGTTGCTCCGGGCGTCCGGCAGCTGTACTGCTGCCGCTACCGCGCTCTCGGGGATGCGGTAGGAGCGCCCGAACCGCACGGCGGGGAGTTCGCCGGATCGCACAAGCCGGTAGACCGTCATCGACGACACCCGCATCATGTCTGCCACTTCAGCGACGGTCAGGAACCGCATGTCGGACAACGCGCCCATGCCAGCCCCCTGACGTTGTTAGTGATGTGGAAGAAGTTCGTTCGACCGTTCAGGTTAGAGCCGCGCGCTATGCGGTGTCTATGGGCTGGCTTTCGACGGTCGGGGGCGTCGTCAGTCGACGTCGCGACTCCACGGCATCTTGTCGACGACGCGCTTCTGTGCGCCTTGGATTTTCTCTTGGGCCGCTTCGATCGCGGTGCGGGCCTGGTGGGCGGCATCAGCCGCTACTCGTCCGACCCGATCTCCGGCTTCGGCGCCGGCCCAGGCGGCGAAGATCGTGGGCCCGGCATCCGTCGCGTCGTCGACTCCTTCGGTGCTGGGCGCACCTTCGAGGAACGGCGTGAGCCAGGCATCCACGGTTCCGAGCGGGGCTGGGCGCAGGGCGTAGATGCGGTTGCGGCCGTCTTCGCGCACGGTCACGAGTTCGGCGTCGCGCAACTGCGCGAGGTGCTTCGAGACGGTCGGCTGGGTGAGTCCGAGCGCGTCGACCAGATCACCGACGGATGCTTCCCCGTCGAGCAGCCGACGCAGGATGTCGCGCCGTGTCGGTTCCGCGAGCACGTCGAAGATGTCGGCCATCACCCCAGGGTAGCCGCGCGGGTGGGTGGCGCGAGTAGCATTTCGGCTTGGCCCGTGTTCGATCCCGGGCTGTTCAACGAGGGAGTCGGATGCGCGCGCGGCCCGTGCAGCACGAGTCGTTGCGTGCGCGGATCCTCGATCGCATCAGCGACTTCTCGGCGTCGTCACCCGCTCGGTTCGCGGTTCTGGTGTTCGCGAGCCTGATCGGCATCTTCACGCTGCTCTTCTCGTTGCCGATCGCGACGACGTCGGGCGAGCGGGCGCCGTTCGTGGATGCGCTGTTCACCGCGGTCTCGGTGATCTGCGTGACCGGCCTCTCGACCGTCGACATGGCGACGTTCTGGTCGCCGATCGGGCATGTGTTCGTCTTCGTCGGCGTGGAGATCGGCGGCATCGGGGTGCTCACGGTCGCGTCGATCCTCGGCTTGATCATCAGCCGCCGTCTGGGGCTGCGGCAGAAGTTGCTTGCCGCCGGTGACGCGAATCCGCTCCGCATCCGCAAGGGTCCGATCGCCGAGAGCCAGGCGGTCCGCCTCGGCGAGACCGGAAGCCTGCTCGCGACGGTGGCGATCAGCGTGCTCGTGATCGAGTTGTTCGTCGCCCTGCTGCTCTTTCCGCGGATGCTGCTGAACGGCACCGACCCGCTGTCGGCGGCCTGGCAGTCGGTCTACATCTCAGCGAGGGCGTTCACGAACACCGGGTTCCTGCCGACCAGCGAGGGCCTCTCGGACTACGGAAGCGACTGGTGGTTCCTGATCGCCCTGGTGATCGGGGTCGTGTTCGGCGCGATCGGCTTCCCGGTGATCTACGTGCTGCGGAAGAACCTGCGCAACCCGCGTCGGTGGTCGTTGCACGTGAAGCTCACCCTCATCACGTTCGCTCTCCTCACCCTCGGTGGCACGATCGCCTACTTTTTTCTCGAGTTCGACAATCCGGCGACGATGGCCGATATGGATGTCGGCCAACGCATCCTGCAGTCGTTCTTCATCTCGTCGATGGCGAGATCGGGGGGGTTCGCAACACTCGACATGGGGCAACTCGACGGCTCGAGCCTGCTGGTCACCGACATGCTGATGTTCATCGGCGGCGGCTCGGCATCGACCGCTGGGGGCATCAAGGTGACCACTCTCGCCATCCTGTTCCTCGCCGCGTTCGCGGAGGCGCGCGGTGTCGACGACATGGAGGCGTACAAGCGCCGCATTCCGCAGGATGTGCTGCGCCTCGCTATCAGCGTCGTGCTGTGGGGGGCGACCACGGTCGCGGCGGCGACGATCGCGATCCTGTTGATCACCGACGACGTGCCCATCGACTACGTGCTCTTTGACGTGATCAGCGCGTTTGCGACCTGTGGCCTCTCGACCGGGTTCACCGCGTCGACATCCGATGGCGCCCAGTATGTGCTCGCGGCCACCATGTTCCTCGGCCGCATTGGTACCGTGACTCTCGCCGCCGCTCTCGCGGCGAGCACCCGCCGGCA